>JBBQMM010000034.1:0-16914 GCA_038328935.1 Burkholderiales bacterium | reverse complement strand
CGCTGCCGGCCGACGAGATCGTGGCGCTGCTCGACGAACTGCTGCTCACCGTGGGCCACGTCGGCGCCATGGCGGCCGGCGCGCGCCAGGCGCTGCAGTCGCTGCAGGCCCGCTTCGCCAACCTGGCCGAGCCCGAAGCGGCGCTGCGGGCCTGGTTCGCGCCGCTGCGCGAGCGCCTGGCCGCCATCAACGACATCAGCGCTTTCATGCCTGATATCAACGCCATCAACGCGGCCGTCGAGAAGCTGCGTGCACAAGCGCTGGCGGGCACGCTCGACGCCGTGGCCGCGCCGCTGAGCGCCGGGCTGAACACCCTGGACCCGCCGCGCCGCGTTGCCGACCTGGCGCTGGCGCGACGCGCCATTGCGCCGGCGGCGCTGGCGGCGCTGCCCGATTCGCCGGCCAAGGCCGCCATCCAGGCGCTGCTGGCCCGTTTCGACCCGCTGGCGCCAGGTTTTGCGCGGCCCTTTGAAGGCCTGCAGGACTGGAGGGCCGACCTCACCCGCGACCGCGCGGCCTTCGCCGACCTGCTGCAAAGCTGGGACCGCCGGCTGTTCAGTGAACATGGCGTGCTGAACGGTCTGGCTCAGCCTGCGGCCAGCGCCGCCGGCCTGCGCCAGCTGATCGACGAAGCGCTGGAACGCGAAGTCATCCGCCCGCTGGTGGCGCTCGTCACGGCTTTTGCGCAAAGCGTGGCTGCCGCGGCGCCGGTGGTGGCGCAAATCGCCGCGCTGGCACAGGCCATCGAAGACAAGCTGGCGCAGTTCGTCACCGGCCCTGCCGCCCTGGGTGGCATCCGCGACGCGCTGGCCGCGCTGGTGCAGCGCCTGCGCGGCATCAACCTGAACTTTCTGGTCGACGAACTCGATGGTGTGTTCCAGCAAGTCAAAGGCAAGCTGCAAGCTGTCGGCCCCAGCGCGGTGCGCGCCACCGTGCAGCAGGCTTTCGACCAGGCCCTGCAGGCGCTGGACCTCAGCCGCCTGCTGCCCGCCGACGCTTTGGCAGCGCTGGACGACGATGTCGCCGCGCTCCTGAACACGTTGCGCGCGCTGGACCCCCAGGCTCTGGTCGTCAACACCGTGCAGCCGCTGTACGACGAGCAGGTGCTGCCGCTGCTGGAGGCCTTTGACATCACGCCGGTGTTGACCGCACTCATCGCGCGCCTGGACGAGCTGAAGCTTGAACTGGCGGCAGAGTTCGACAAGGTCAACGGCTCTTACCAGCGCATGCTGGCCGCAGTGCCCACCATCAGCCTGACCGACATCTCGCTGGATGTGGACATCGGCGTGGACATCGGCTTTTAGGGCGGCCCTGGGCAACCCCGAGCAGCAGACCCCAGCCATGGCCATCGGCTCCGTCATCCTCAAACCACAGCCGGTGGCACAGCCGCTGCCGCACCGGGTGGACTTGAACGACCTGGTGGTGGACTTCATCGAAGTCTTTGCACGCAACCCCGAAGGCGCGGGTGCCGCCGCTGCCGCATTTGCGCGTGTCGTGCCGCAGCAGCTCGAGATTTTCGTGCGCGGCTTTGACGAAAAGCTGCGCCTGTCGGAAGGCCGCATCCGCCAACTCTTCAGGCCTTATGCCGCGGTGGTGCAGCCGCTGTTGGACGCTATCGAACAAGACCGCTTTGTCGACATCCTGGCCGGGGTGCTGCAGATGCTGGAAAAGCTGCTGGAGCAACTGGACAGCACACGCGTCGCAGCACTCGTGCGCGGCCTGGCGCTGATCGTCGAGCGCGATCTCGGCATATCCAAACAAACGCTGCGCGACCTGCTGACGACGCTGACCACACAAATCGTCGCCGATCTGCAGCGTGACGTGATCCAGGGCCAGAGCACGCGCGACGCCATGGCGCGCTACGAATTCGGCGCCGTGCTGGCTGGCTTCAAGTCGTTGTTTGACGAAGAAGAGATCGAGCTGCCCGAATTCGGCGTGGAACTGCTGGTGCAGGCCATCGGTCGTCTGTGGGCCAAGGGCCGCATCGACCGCCTGCTGGCCTGGCTTCGCGAGTTGCTGGCCCACAGAGAGGAGCTGCTGGCGCCACTGGCGGCGGTGATCGAAGCGCGGGTGTCGCTGAAAGTGCAGGTCAGCGTGGGACCGCAAAGTGGCCCGGTCGGGCCGGGCGTGCCGAGGCCCCGGCAGGCGCTTCGAGAAGGTCCGCGCGAACGGGCAGCAAGAAGCGGCCCTCCCGCAAGCCCTGCAGCCGCCGAAGCCGGCCCGGCGCCTGCACCAACGCCTGGCAACGACCCCAGCCAGCCCATCGCCTGGTACGCCAGTTGGGTGGCGGCCAGAACCCTGCGCTACAGCGCCAACCCGGCCGAGCCGGCCAACCGTTTCGTCAACGCCGAACTGCTGGGCATCACCTACACCCACCTCAGCAAAGAGAAGATGGAAAAGCTCGCTTTCCACACTGCATGGGCCATGCCGGCAGTGGAAGCGATGGTTTTCCACATGATCTCGCTGGAACAGGGTGATGTGCTGTCCAACCTGCACATCATGGTGCTGGACGCCATCGACTTTGGCCTGGCGCTGGGCGAAAAGGGCCCTATTCCCAGCTGGTGGCACTGGACGCTGAAGCCCGTGATGACGATGTTCCTGTGGGGTTTCGAGTCGGGCTGGAGCCGTGTGGGTGCCGACAACGACCCTTACGTGTGGACGAATGCCGCTGGCGACCTGGGCGAGGTGCTGCTGTACTGGCGCTGGTCGCGCCTGGCGCGTGAACTGGTGCTGTCGTTTTTCACGCTGCTGAACCACAAACCCGGCTCACCCAGGCACATCGAGCCCATCAGCGGCAAGCCCGCGGTGCGCAATGTCGAACGTTATGAAGGCATCGCCTACCTGTTCTGGGAAATCGGCTCGATGATCGTGCCGGCCATCACATCCGGCAACAGCCGCCACCGTTATGGCTTTGTCGGTGGTGGGCCCACAGGCCACTTCTGGGGCATCGCTTTTGGCGGTTTTGCAGTGGCGGCTGCATTCGGCTATTTGTCGATCTTTCTGGCGCGCGCGACTGCTGGTGAATACTTCGACAGCAAGCTGCGTTACGGCTTGCTGCTGGGACGCGACCGGCTGTACGGGCCTTACCGCTTTGAAGCCGACTGGTCGGGCTTCAGCGCCGGCGCCAATTCCGTCGGCGGCTGGCTGGGCACACCGCTGGGTTTTGCCTTCATGCTGGCGACTTCGATCGGTGACGCGCCGATTTATGCCTACCTGTTCACTGATGGAGACACCGACGGCGGCAAGTACTGTACCGACAGCAACGGCCAGCCCAACGACGGCATCGCGCTGCAGGGCTATCCGTCAGCTGACAGCTCGCCCTACCGGCTGCCCTGGGGGGGCCACAGCGAACAATGTGTGCAGGGCAACATGGGGGTGTGGAGCCATTACCCCGACGGCAGTTCGCAGCAGGCCTACGCCTACGACTATTCGCACGATGTCGGCACCGAAATCTTGTGTTCGCGCAGCGGCATCGTCACGCAGATCGACGACACCCGGCCCGACAACAACCCCAACAACTGGAACTTTGTCGAGGTGCTGCACCTGCAGGTGCACAGCGACAGCAGCGGTCTGGCAGCGGTGACGGCCCCGGCCCTGGTGACAAGCTTTGCCGACGGCACCGCCATCCCCGCCGCCACACTGTTCCCGCCGTATTGGGATGGGGGCGGCAACCCACTGCCGGGCCTGCCCAACCCGGTGCCGCTGCATCCTTCAGCGGCCATCCTGCCTGGCGCCACTGCCACAGCGCCGGGCGCGCTGGCCGGTCTGCCGCCGGGTCATGCCTATGAAAACTTCAACGGCTTCCTGGCGGACACACGCTTCAGCTTTCTCATCGATGGCGTGGACCGCGGCATCGCAGGTGACACGGTGGCCGGTGGCGTTGCCGCGCCGGGCGCCACCACGCCGGTGTTCCCCGCCGGTACCAGTTTTGGCTACGACCAGGCCAACAACCTGCAGCCCGTCGCGGCGACTTTTGGTGTCTACGGACATTGCATTTTCGGCTTCATGCAGATCAGCACCGCGCCGGCCAGCCCGGCGGTGGCGGGCATCACCACCACGCCCAGGCCGAGTGGCCTGCCCGATGTCTATACAAGCCGCACGGCGGCCAATGTGCGCGGCCTGTATGTGCGCCGTGGCCGCGTCATTGCACTGTCGGGCGACACCGGCATCAGCGCCTACAACCACCTGCACGTCCAGGTCTACGCCATCAGCAACGGCGGCGGCTTTGGCTGGACGCTGCCCTTTGCCTACGGCGACGTGCGCCATCAGGTCAACCCGCACGGTTTTCACGATGGCCTGCGCGGCAACGGCGTGCCGCGCTCGTTCACCTTCTACGACTCGGGCAATGAACGCATCGACCCCGCGGACAGGGCGTCTGCATGAGCACGCCGGGCCGCCCCAAGGCGAATACCGCAGTGCGCAGCGCGGAGATTGCGTGATGGGCACGCCGGGCCGCCCCAAAGTGAACATCGCAGTGCGCAGCTCGGAGGTTGCCTGATGAGCGCAGAGCACCAGCCCGCCTACCAGCTTCGCATCGGCGGGCTTCAGCTCTCTTCGGCCGCAGGCAGTGCGGTGCTGTCGCTGCGGGTGCAGCGCAACAAGTACGGTGGCGCTGGCGAGGCGCAGATCACGCTGGGTGCCGGACATGGCCTGGACGTGGCACTGGAAGACCCGGTGCAGTTGGAACTGGGCTGGGGCCAGAACACCGAGCCCGTGTTCACCGGCCGCGTGGCAGCCATCGAGCCGGCGTATGGCTTCGGCGCGCCCCGGCTGCTGCTGACGGCCTTTGACCCGCTGATGCGTTTGATGCGCTCACCGCGCAAACCGCGCAGTTTCGAGAACCAGACGCCGGGCGACATCGTCAAGGCCCATGCCCGTGATGCCGGCGTCGGCATCGGCACAGTGCAAGACGGGCCGCGTCTGGCGCACGCACTGCTGCACCGACAAAGCGCCTACCAGCAATGCCGCGCGCTGGCTGAGCGCTGCGGCTTCGACTTGTATGCCGGCGCTGACGGCAAGCTGCAATTTGCCCGTTTCGCGCGCCGCAGCGCCGACGCGGTGCTGCAGCACGGCATCGACCTGCTCGAACTGAGCCGCAGCCGCGTGGCCGCGCTGGCCGGCGTGACGGTGGTGCCCGAAAGCCCGGCCTCGAGTGCCGGGGACGAAACCTCGACTTGGCTTGTCAAGGACCCTTCAGCCCATGCCGCCACCGCCGGTGACGCCGACACGCTGACCCTCAGCGACCCGCTGCTGCGCACCCGTGCCGGCGCCCAGCTTGCTGCCCAGTCCTGGCTGGGTTCGCGCTGGCGCGGCGGCACTGCGCGCGCGCTGCTGCCCGGCCGGCCCAGCCTGCAACTGGGCCAGGCGGTGGAACTGCGCGGCCTGCCCGAAGCGGGGCTGGACGGTGTCTATGAACTGCTGGCGCTGCAGCACCGGCTGGACGTGCTGCGCGGCTTCGGCACCCGCCTGTCGCTGGCGCGGCTGAACTGAAGAACTTGAGCAAACCGCAACGGCCATGAACGTCGGCACCGACCTCATCGAACTCATCCGCGCCATCGTGCGTGCCGAGCAGCAGCAGCTGCATGTGGCCGAGCTGGCCATCGTCACCAAGACCTACCCGCACGCCAGCGGCAGCGACAAGAACAACTGCGGCTGCGACGTGAGGCTGCGCGACAGCGGCCTGGAACTGCGCGCGGTGCCGTTGGCCACGCAGCGCATCGGCCAGGTGGCGATGCCCAATGTCAACGACCTCGTGCTGCTGAATTTCATCGGCGGCAATGTGCATGGCGCGGTGATCGTGGCGCGCCTGTACAACGATGTCGACCGCCCGCCGCAGGCCCAGGACCAGGAATGGGTCTACGTCAGCGGGGATGCAGCCCAGTCCGATGTACGGCGCCTGCACTTCCAGTTTCCCAACGGCAACCAGGCCACGCTGGACGATGACAAGCTGGTCGTCGAACTGGGGGGCACCAGGCTGACGGTGCAGCACGACGGTGACGTTGAAGTCAAAAGCCCTGCGCGCATCACGCTGGCCTGCGACGGTGACTTCAGCCTGTCTGCCAAAGGCAAAGTCGCCATCGAAGCCCAGGGCAGCCTGTCGCTGAAAGCCGGCACCGGCGCCACGCTGGAAGGCCTGACGGCACTGGTGAAAGCGCAGACCAGCGCCGACCTGAAGGGCGGTGCTGCGGCATCGGTGAAGGGCCCGCTCGTCACGCTGGGCGGCAACATCAGCGTTTCACCCGGATGAAACCAGCATGCCCGGCTCCCCTGTAACCCTGGGCTGCGCCGTGATGGTCAGCCCCGGTGCGGCTGGTCCGCCCGACATGGGCTTCATCGTGCAGGTGCCGCAAACGCAAATGCTGGCCGGCGGTCTGCCACTGGCCGTCAGCGGCTCCATCTGCCAGATGGTGAATTCTCTGTCGGGTGTGCCTTACCCGCTGGTGATCGGGCCGCTGGCTTCCAGCGGACTGCGCATCAACGGGATGGCGCTTGTGCGTGTGGGCGACATGATCCCCTCACCGCCGGGCATCCTGCAGGTGCTGGGCCCACCGGCCGCTCCTTACTTCAACGACACCTCACCGCCATGAGCCGCGCAGCTTCCGTTGCACTTCCCGTTCTGGGCCGCGATCTGGCGGCGCTGTACCGCGTCACCGACGGCCGCCATGAAGACCTGGACCTGGCCACCAGCGAGCGCATGCAGCGCGGCGCCCGCCAGGCCGACCTGGCGCCGGTGCAGGGTGTGGACAACGCGATGCAGGCGGTGGTGAACCGCATCAAGACCGAACGCGGCGAACTCGCGGCCCTGGGCCACCCCGGCTACGGCTCGCGTCACCATGAACTGATCGGCCTACCCAACAGCGAGAACAACCGCAATCTGGTCAAGCTCTACATCCTGCAGGCGCTGGCGCAAGAAGCACGCATCGCCAAGATCCACCAAGCCGAGGTGCGGGTGGACCGCAAGGCCGCCCCGGACCGCGTGGACATCGTGCTCACGCTGTCGTTTATCGGCAGCCCGGCGCCGGCCAACCTGGTGGTGCCTTTCAGCTTTGCAGGGGGCGCCTGATGAGCTACGTTGCCGAGCCCTATTTCGAGGTCGCCGAGCAGCTGCTCACCGGCCTGACCGGTGGTGTGGCGCGTGAAACCCACCGCTACCACGCCGCTGCCGGCGGTTACCGCTTTGAACATGACGATGCGCTGGCCGACACCGTGCAGATCATCGGCCAGGCGGGCGCAGCGTTTTTTGCGTTCCGCAGCGGCATCGACTTCGGCATCACAGCCGAAGGTGAACTGGTTTTTGCAAGCGACGAAGACGACCTCACGTTGCCCGCGGCCGGGGCCACCTGGCCCGATGAAGCGAGCGAATTCCACGTCGCCTATTACCGCGCTGGCGCCCAGCCGCTGCTGACCGACCGCAATGTCGGCAGCCTGACCCGCACGCTGGGTGAGGCCTTCGCGCGTGAACTGGCGGTGCTGCGCAAACAGCTGGCGCTGGTCTACGACTCGGCCTTCGTCGACAGCGCCGAGGGTAGTGACCTCGACCGTGTGGTGGCCTTGTTGGCCATCAGCCGCCGGCGCAGCGGCTACGCCAGCGGCAAGGTACGCTTTTTCCGCGACACGCCGGCGCCGGCTGACATCTTCATCCCCGAGGACACCCGCTTGTCGACCGCGCTCAACCCGCCAGCGGCTTTTGCCACCACCGCGCCCAAGGTGCTGCGCCGGGGCCAGTTGGCGGTGGAGGCCGAAGTACGCGCACTGCTGCCCGGCGCCGCTGCGCTGGCGGCCGAGCGCAGCATCAGCGTCATCGACCGCGGCATCCTGGGCCTGAGCGGGGTTGAAAACGCCGCCCCCACGGTGCTGGGTGGTGCCGGTGAAACCGATGTCGAGCTGCGCCTGCGCGCCAAGAAGGTGCTCGAACGTGCCGGTCGCGCGACACCCCGCGCCCTGGCCCTCGCGCTGGCCGAAGCGGCGGGCCTGAAAGACAACGACATCAACATCGTTGAAGAGCTGGCGTTGCGCCCCGGTGTGGTCAAGCTCTTTGTCGCCCGCGAACCCGAGGCCACGCTGGCTGCGCTGGTGGAACAGGCGGTGCTGGCCACGCGCGCCGCCGGCATCCGCGTTGAACACAACCTGGCGGTGGCGCTGCCTTTCACACCCGACAGCAGCCTGCCCGTGATCGCCGAGCGTGACGAGGGCGAGACCCATGAAGACCCACCCGGCGGCGGCTTTCAGCTGGCGCTGGCGCTGGATGTCACGGTGTTCCCAGACAACCCGCGCATCGCCGGTGCCGAAAGAGACAAGCTGGAAACCGCGTTGAAGGCCACGCTGATGTCGGAAGTGGATGCATCGGCGATCGGTGGTGTTCTGGTCTACAACCGCCTGGTGAGCCAGATGATGGCCTTGCCGGGTGTGCTGGACCTGGTGTTGCTGCTCGCGCCGCGGGAGGGCAGCGGCGTGAACGGCAAGCGCAACCTGGTGGTGCCCGCCGGCCGCCGTGCCACGCTGGTCGAGGCCGACATCATGCTGCGTTTTGCCGGTGCACCGGTGCAGTTTGACTTCACGGCCCGCGTCACGCTGAAAGCCCCGGCCACGCTGGAGGTGGCCAAGGCCGAGATCAAGGACCGCCTGGTCGCGCTCTTTGCCAACCGCCCGTCCGAGCTTGCAGCCAGCGCGCTGATGGCGGCGCTGGTCACCAGCGAGCTGTACAGCTTGAATGTGAGCGACCTGAGCTGGACTGCAGAATATGAAGAGGCCGGCCTCGTCATCCGCGAAGACGGCGGCCCCGCGGCGAGCACGGCGTTGGCCGACACCGACCGTGCGTTGCTGCGCGAGGTGCGGGTGGTGGAAGCCGCGCCATGAACAAGCCCGTGCCCGCCTTTGCGCTTTATGTGCGCGACAGCGCGCGGCCGCTGGTGCTGGCGGCGGTGGAAGCGGCCATCGGCACGCTGGACGGGCGCGCTGCAGGCGTGGCGCCCACACCAGCGGCCTGGACCCTGTTGGGCCGTGTGCTCGCCGCTTTGGTGCTGCGACAGCGCACGCCGTCCAGTGAACGCGCGCGCGCCGCCGCGCTGCAAGGCCTGCGGCTGGTGGATCTGGCGCTCGCTGAATCTTTGCAGACCGCCTGGCAGGCCGGCACGCCCACGCAAGCCCTGCGCGACGAGCTGGAGCTGATCGACGTGGCCTACGCCGAACAGCTGCGCACGCTGCGCCAGGCCGCTGCCGGCCGCAGTGGGCGCGGCCGCCAGATGCTGGGGCGCTTTCCGGCCTTCATGCGCAGTGAAGGGCGTGGCAAGGCGCTCGCCACTGTGGCCCATGCCCTGGGCCGAGACCTCGACGAAGCCGATCGGCTGCTGGCCGACATCCGCGACGCGCACGCCATCAGTGCCGCGCGTGAAGAGCGTGACCTGCTGCAACTGGCGTCGTTGCTGGGTCTGCAGCGCGCCGACTTCCTGCTGCTGTCCAAATTGCAGGCGCAGGGCTTCTTCGCTGCAGGCGGCGCTGCGAACGCCAGCTCTGGCGCTGATGCTTACGAGCGCGCCGAGCAGGCCTATGGCCGCTACAACACCGACTTGCGCCAGGCCATCACCCGCATGAGCCGCATCGTGCTGCGCGGCTGCGCCACCATTCCTGCGCTGCTGGAAGGTGCAATGGTGCTGGTCAACGGCGACCCGCGCGACCCTGCCGATGCGGCACGCGACCCTGAGGCCGACGCCCGCTATCCTGAGCAGATCATCGTCCACCCCGATGCCGGCCAGCCGATGGGCGGCTTCATCCACGGCCTGCCGCTGCGTTACGGCACGATGGAAGCAACCGGCGATGGTGCGGGGGCGGGCAGTGATGGTGGCTTTACGCGCCGCGAGCGCGAGGGTTTCATCTACCTGGTCGAGAACCCCGTCAGCGACAAGCAAACAACCGCCACACCCCGCCATGGCCGCGACCGTTTTCGCGTCAGCCGCGGCGGCTTTTTCCATGGCCCCGTGGCAGCCCGGCTCGTGGGCAGCGGCGACCGCTGCGTGCGCCCGCGCATCACCAACCTGGCCACGCACAGGGGTTGGGGCTACGCCGGCACGGTGCCCGATGGCGTGGAACTGGTCTTCACCACCGAAGGCCGCGCATTTCTGGACGGTGCCGAAGTCACCACGCAGTGCTGCATCTACAAAGGCGCGCTGTTTGAGGGTGCGGTGTTCGACGACACAACGCCGCCGCAGGTGTTTGCGCAGAGCGTGCCGGCGCAGTCGCTGAACCGCAACCGCCCGCTGCCGGTGCCGACACCCACCGCGCCGCTGCCCACACTGCGCTTGCTGCTAGGCCACAGCGACTGGCAATTCGATGTTGAAGAAGGCGCCTACAACGCCAGTGACTTCGACGCCTGCGTCTTTGCATTGCCCTCTGGTGAGGCCGCCCGCGCCCCGCTGCCAGCCGCCGCGCAGGTGCAAATGTTGTGGCGCGAACACGAGCCCTTCACCGCGCGGCTGCTGCTGCCCGCGCCACTGCAAAGCCTGGAAACCGCGCTGCTGGGCAACAGCAGCCTGAAAGCGCTGGTGCGCGCCGGACTGGAGCGTTTCCGCGCTGCCGGCATCCGCCTTGAAGTGGACTGGTTCGAAGACACCTGGGTGCTCGACGAAAGCGTGATGCGCGACCACGCTGCCATTGCCGGCCTCGGCGTCAACTTCGACAGCACCCTACCTGCCAACCTCGCACCCCCTGCTGTGGAGCCCCCATGATCACCCTGCCACCCCTGCTGGAAGCCGCCCCCGGCAACCCCATCACTTCCGAGGCCTGGAACAACCTGCGACAGGGCCTGCTGCTGCTGGCCGAGACGCTGAACCGACAGCCCGGCACGTTGACGGCGCAGCTCAGGTCCAAGGCAGACAAGAGCATCGTGGGCAATGCACTGGTGACATTGCTGCCCACCGGCGAGCCGGCCGACCGCCTGCCACGCGCTGCCGTCTACCTGGGCGCTGCGGTGCAGCTGTTTCAGGTGCAGGGCCTGGTCGCCGGCGCTTACGACCTGGTGGTGGAAGCAGCCGACCATGCCACCGAAATCCGCGCCGTGGTGATGGGGGGCGACGGTGCCACGCAGGCGCTGACGCTGGAGCTGACGCCATCGGTGGTGCCGGTGCTGGTGCCCAACCTCTTCGGCGTGGCGGTCAACGTGGCGATGCAGCAGCTGGCTGCCGCTGGCCTGCAGGTCTCGCGCGTGATCGATTCCTACGGCACCGACCTGGCGCCCTCGGGCATCCCGCTGGAAGCCGCCAATTCGCCGGTGCTCAATCAGGTGCCCGAGCCCGGCACCGTGGTGGCCAAGAACACGCCGGTGCAGTTGCACATCTCGGCCAAGGTGGCGCAGCAGGTCAAGGTGCCGAACCTGGCAGGCCTGACGCTGACCGAGGCCAAACAGCAACTCGTCGCCGCTGGCCTGGCGGTGGGCGAGACCAAGACCCTGGGCAGCTGATGAGTCTCGCTGTCGCTTGACACCACCGAGCCCGTCCGCAGCCCACGCAACCAACGAACAGCAGGAAACAACACCATGGCCAAGTCCATCATCAAACCGCAAGCCAGCGCCGCGCCGATCAAGGCCACGGTGAGTGACAACCTGCGCTTCACCACCAACAACAAGCTCATTGGGCAGACGCTGACGGTGGCAGCACCTGCACCGGCGCCCATCATCGTGCGCGACAACACCAAGTTCGCCACTTTCTTCGACGCCACCAAAGTCACCGGGGTCTTCAAGCCCACGCGCACCCTGGTGGTGGGCCAAAGCCCCAGGCCCGACGAACTGGTGCCGGTGGGCACACCGATCGACCTCGTCGTCACCGTCAAACAGTTGTTGCCCATCGAGGGCATCAAGAACCTGCACCCAGCGGTGGCCGAGCGCTTTCGCAGCCGCAGTGTCGGCGAGTTGCTGGGCACGCTGACACAGTTCGAGGCCAAGCGCGTTTTTGAAACCGCCGACGCCACCAGCTACGCCAAACTGTCGGCGACTGACAAAACGGTGGTCAACGAGTACCTGCGCGGCACCTTCGGCATCAACGGCGTCGAAGACCCTGCCGGTGCGGAAGGCGCCTACGACAACGTCAAGTTCATGGTGGATTTCTGAACACCACAACATCATGGCCTTGCCTCTGGACAGCGCCGTGAACATCGAAGCGTTCTTCGATGCCAAGTTGATCGGCACGGTGTATGCCGACCTCTACCCGCTGCTCGACTTCGGCTTCGCCAGCTTTGACGACCACCCGGTGTCGGGCCAGGCCACCCTGGCACTGGGCACCTTCGGCCCCGGCAGCAGCGTGCAGCGCGCCCGCGTGCGCGTGCGCGGCGAAGCCTTTCACGGCACGCTGGACAAGTTCTTCGGCACCCGCGTCACGGCGGCGCCGCTGGTGTATGACCAGAACGGCGCCGCCGCGCCCTCCATCACGGGCCAGCAGGCTTTTGTGCTTGACTTTGGTGGCGTGCGCAGCCTGCTCGGCCTGGTGATGCCGCAAGGCGTGAAGACCGTGCTGGTGCTGCCCTGGATGGGCACTGACTTTGCGCGTCAGCCCATCTACCCGATCAGCAGCACCTACGCTTTCCACGCACTGCCGGCGGCCGACAGCAACGGCAAGCGCCAGGTGGGTTTTCCGGCCATCGAAACCGCCAAACTGTTTGTGCAGGTGATCGGCAACTTTGCTTCCGAGGCCGCGTTTGCGCTGCAGGTGCGCATCGTCACCGCGGTGCTGCCGCAAAACCTGCGCGCTTCGGTCAACGGCCGGCCGGTGTTTTTCACCAAGCCCGGGGCGCTGGACGGCGAAGTGGAACTGACCGGCCTGGCCGAAGAACTGAACGCAGCAGTGCAAGAACTGGACAACGCACAGCCGGTAGCGCTGCCGCTGTCGCTGGACATCGTGTGCGACACCCCCGGCGCGCTGGAGATCGTCTTCGACGCGGCACAAGATCTGGCGCTGGAACGTTCACAGACAGCGCTTTGGGGCGGCCGCAGCAGCCTGGACCTGACTTTGTCGGCGCTCATGCCCACGCCGCTTGAACTGGTGCTGCCCACGGCCGACGCAGCGCCCTGGCAACTGCGCCGGCTGCTGCTGGAACTGGGTGGCAGCTTCCCACGCTGGCGCGCTTTCGGCCCGGCCGGGCCACCAGACGGGCGCCAGTCGGCCAGCGTGAACAGCCGCTTTTCGGTGGCGCGCCGACTGGCCCTGCCCGGACGCGTGCAGCTGCACGGACTGGAACTCGCGCTGCAAGCCTCGGCCGCGGTCGAATTGCGGCTGGAACTGCTGCCCGAAGTGGACGGTGCGCCTGCCGCAGCCGCCGCGCCGCTGGCGGCTTTGGACCTCACCCTGGCCGCCACCGGCGAAGCACCTGCCTGGCAGCCGGCGCTGCTCGCCACGGTGCTCGACACCGGCTCTGCCACCGCGCTGTGGCTGGTGCTCAAGTGCAAAAGCGGCAACGTGGCCTGGTGGGCGACCAGCGCAGCCGCCAGCGTGCCACCGGCCACGCTGGTGGCACAAGAGGGTGGACGCTGGCAGAGGTACCCGACGCGCGCTGGCCAGGCGCCTGCGCCGCTGCTGCGGCTGCTGCGCGAGCCGCTGCCACGCGAAAACTTGCCGCTGCTGACACTGCAATGGAACGGCACCGAGCTGGCGGCCCAGACCGACCTCGGCACCGGCGCTGCGGCCCGTATCGAATTCGCGCTGCCCGGCGACTCTGCTCTGCCAGCCACGCCCAGCGCCGGCGCCGTCACAGCCACACTCACCACCACCGCCGCCGCCAGCGGCACGCTGCACGTGCGCAGCGCCATTGCCTTGCACAGGAACTGACATGGCCTGGGACGAAGCGAGCACCCGTTTCCTGGACGGCATGCGTGTGGCCACCGAGCACATGCGCCATCTGCAGCAGACCTCGGTCGACCGGGCACGCCAGTTGCGCGCCGCGCTCGGCAGTGGCGGTGTCTGCCATGGCTACAAAACCGAGCCCGTGGCCCCAGCCTCGGGTGCCGGGCAGGTCAGCGTCGCACCCGGCCTGGCCATCGACGGCCATGGCCGGCCGCTGGTGCTGGAAACCGCCACCACGCTGGCCGTGCCCACGGGCCGGCATTGGCTGGTGGCAGTGTTTGCGCTGCGCTCGAGCCTGCTGGTGGGGGGGGTGCCCACGCTGCTGGTCAACATGGTGACGCTGCAGGCGCGGCAGCTGCCGCCGCCCTATGACGACGGCGCGGTGGTCTTTGCCGAAGTCAGCCATGTCGGCGAAAGTCTTGAGCTGCTGCAAAAGGGCGAGTGGTACCTGCCGCCGCTGGCGCACGGCCACAGCGGCGGCTTCTACACCGACGCCGCGGGCCGCTGGCGTTATGACGGCGCGGCAATCGGTGCAGGTGCCGGCAGCAACCCGGCACCCCATTTCGACAGCGGCTTTGTCAGCCTGGCCAGCGGCGAGAGCCAGACGCTGGCGCATGGCCTGCAAAGCCAGCAACTGCTGGTTGAACTGAGCGCGCGCCGCGCTGACGGTGTGGTCGGCAACCGCGGCATCGGCAACGACTGGTGGTACGAACTGCCCAACGATGCCCACATCACACTGTTCAGAGCCAGCCTTGCCAGTGATGAAGCTGTACCGCTGGCCTTGCGCGCCCGCGCCTGGCGCACCGACGGCCCCGGCCCGGCGCCCGAACGCCCGGTGGCCGATGCCGGCGACGACCAGGCCGTTGAGCCCGGCGCCTCATTCACCCTGGACGCCGGCCGCTCGCGCGCGGCCGGTGGCCGCCACCTCGTCCGCTACCAGTGGACGCTCTTGACTTGACGCCTTCTTAGGAGCATTGCACATGGCCACGTTTGTGATCGGAACCCCTGTCCAGTCGGCCGACCCGACGATCGAATTCACCGTCGACCCGGCAGCGCCGCTGGCGCCCGGCCGCCACCGCCTGCAGTTGGTGGTGGAAGACGACGCCGGCAACCAGAGCTTGCCCGACAGCGTGGACATCATCGTGCGCGACACCACCGCGCCCACCGCGGTGTTGGAGGTGCCAGGCCAGGTGGAATCAGGCACTTCCTTCTTGCTCGACGGCCGCCGCTCCAGCGACGTGGCGCCGGGCAAGGTGGTGAGCTACATCTTCACGTTGGTGTCCTGAAGCCGGCACGCCCACCATGGCCGTGTTCACGCCGGGCGTGCCGGTGGCCAGCAGCGAGCCCACGATCAGCGTCGAAGGGCTTGCAGCCGGCACACACCGCTTCAGGCTGGAAGTGCAAGACGAGGCGGGCAACCGCAGCGTGGCCGACGAGCGCGTTGTGCTGGTGCGCACGTCCGTACCCGTCAACCCGGTCATCACCAGCGTGCAGCCCGGCTGGGGCGACTGGGGCGACGCGGTGCGCATCGTGGGCAGCGGATTCGACCCGCAGCCGGCGAACAACCAGCCGGTGTTCAGCAGCGGCTTGGCTGCTGCGGCTGCCAGCAGCAGCAGCACGACACAGCTTGACGTGCGGGTGCCGCAACCCGCCGTGACGGGGCCCCTTACCGTGCGCACCGGCAACGGCCTGGCCACCAGCCCGCGACCCTTCATCGTGCCGCGCAGCTTTGAGATGCAGGCGCGGGGCAGCCCCTTGTTCGACCTGGCCGCCGAGCCGGCGCGCAACGAAGTCTGGGTGCTGCACGGCGTGCCGGGTGCGGAAATAGGCCTGATGTCGATGCTGACGCTGGAACGGCGTGGCTTGGTCGGTACGCTGGAAGTGCAGGCCGGCGCGCGCGACATCGCCATCAGTGGCCGCGAGTTGGCGCGCGCTGCAGTCAGCAACGGCGGCTCGGCCACCGTGAGCATCATCGACGTCAGCGCGCGACGCGTCATCACCTCTGTCAGGGTTTCACCCGGGCCCGCTGGCCTGGCCTTTCAACCAGGCGGCGACGTGCTTTATGTGGTCTGCGCCGGTGCGGCCACGGCGGCGGCGGCCGTGGTGGATGTGATATCGGTGGCCAGCAGCGCCGCTGCCGGGCCACGCGTCATTGCCCGCATCGAGGTCGCGCGGGGCCCGGCGCGGGTGGTGTTCTCGCCCGACGGCAAACTGGCCTTTGTCAACGAAGTGGCCAATGGCACGGTGGCAATGATCGACACCAGCGCGCACCGGGTTGTGAACCGCTTCAAGGTCGGCGGCGCGGCTTCGTCGGCACCCAGCGAGGTGGCGGTATCGGACCCAACCTTCCCGCTGCTGGTGGCCAACCCGGGCACGCGCAACTGTTCGGTCATCGACGCCAGCTTCAATGTGCGCGACATCGACATCGGCTTCACGATGAGCGCCGCAGCCATCGACACCAGCGGCGGCTGGCTCAGCGGGCCTGACGAAGCACTGGCGCTGGCACTGGACTTCAGCACCCTGCGCCTGCGCAAGGTCGCGGCTGCCGGCACCGGCGCTGCGGCCAAAAGCATCGTGGTGGTGCCAGCCCGCACGCGGGCAGCCACCGCCGGTTTGGTGGTAGCCAGCCCAGGAGCCGCAGCAGCATCGGTGATCGAAGCGAAGTCGCGCAGTCTGCAGGCTGCAGTCCGGCAAACCAACCAGCCGCACCGCGGCGAGCTGTCCAGCGACGGCGCCTTTGCCGTTTTCATCGGTCAGCAGAACACCTCAGTCACCGCGCTCGAACTGGCCAGCGTGTTACCCGGGTGATGCGCTCCGGCCTGCAACAGCCAGAAAGACAAAAGGGTCAGCAGGCGTTGACCTGCTGACCCTCGTCGATACTGGTGCGGCTGGCAGGAATCGAACCCACGACCCCGTAAGCATTCGGTGAACCCATAGACCGAGTCTGCCGGCGTTGACGCCTCAGGCGCAAAGAACTGAGCGGAAGTTCTTTCGAAGTGGGTAGAGCCAGATGTCCTTGATGGGGATGATTTGCTCGTGGACACGGGACTTCTTGCCGCGACCCACGGTCTTGCCCACGTTGATCCAGTTA
>JBBQMM010000033.1:0-16918 GCA_038328935.1 Burkholderiales bacterium | reverse complement strand
GGCTGCGCCACCGCTGCGCCTTCGGCGCCACCTATCCAGCCAACCTGTTTCACCGGTTGTCCAGATAGGTGCGCAGCTTGTGCCTTGCGGCGCTGGCTGCGTTGCGCTGGCTGCGCCACCGCAGCGCCTTCGGCGCCACCTATCCAGCCAACCTGTTTCACAGGTTGTCCAGATAGGTGCGCAGCTTGTCACTGCGGCTGGGGTGCTTGAGCTTGCGAATGGCCTTGGCTTCGATCTGACGGATGCGCTCGCGCGTGACGTCGAACTGCTTGCCCACTTCTTCCAGCGTGTGGTCGGTGCTCATTTCGATGCCGAAGCGCATGCGCAACACTTTGGCTTCGCGCGGCGTCAGGCTGTCCAGGATGTCTTTCACGACGTCGCGCAGGCCGGCCTGCATCGCTGCGTCCACCGGTGCCACGTTGTTCGTGTCCTCGATGAAGTCGCCCAGGTGGCTGTCGTCGTCGTCGCCGATCGGCGTTTCCATCGAGATCGGCTCTTTGGCGATCTTCATGATCTTGCGGATCTTGTCTTCCGGAATCTCCATCTTCTCGGCCAGCGTCGGCGCGTCGGGTTCGTAGCCGAACTCCTGCAGGTGCTGGCGGCTGAGACGGTTCATCTTGTTGATGGTCTCGATCATGTGCACCGGAATGCGGATGGTGCGCGCCTGGTCGGCGATGCTGCGCGTGATGGCCTGGCGGATCCACCACGTGGCGTAGGTGCTGAACTTGTAGCCGCGGCGGTATTCGAACTTGTCCACCGCCTTCATCAGGCCGATGTTGCCTTCCTGGATCAGGTCGAGGAACTGCAGGCCGCGGTTGGTGTACTTCTTGGCGATGGAGATGACCAGGCGCAGGTTGGCCTCGATCATTTCCTTCTTGGCGTCGCGGCTGCTTTTCTCACCTTCGTTCATCTTCTTGTTGATGAGCTTCAGGTCTTCCAGCGGCACCACGGCGCGGCTTTGCAGGTCGGCCAGCTTCTGCTGCAGTTCCTGCACGGCCGGCAGGTTGCGCTGCAACACCGGGCTGTAGGCCTTGCCGGTGGCGATTTCTTTCTCCGCCCAGCCCTGGTTCATGATGTTGGGCGGGAAATTGCGGATGAAGTGGTCTTGCGGCATGCCGCACTTGTCGACCACGATCTTGCGGATCTCGCGCTCGTAGCGGCGCACGTCGTCGACCTGGCTGCGCAGGATTTGCGACAGGCGTTCGATCGTCTTCACCGTGAAGCGGATCGTCATCATGTCGTCGTTGATGGCGTGCTGCGACTTGTTGTAGGTGGCCGACTTGTAGCCTTCCTTTTCATAGGCGCGGCGCATTTTCTCGAAGTGCTCGCGCAGCGTGCCGAACTTCTCCAGCGCCTGCTTCTTCAGCTCTTCCAGCTTCTTGGTCAACGCCTTGCTGCCGCCCTGGCCGTCGTCGTCGTCTTCTTCGTCGAATTCATCGAAGTCTTCTTCGGCCACGTAGTCGTCGGCTTCGTCGCTGCTGATGAAGCCATCGACGACTTCAGAGATCTGCATCGTGCCGGCGGCAATGCGATCGGCCATCGCCAGTATTTCGGCAATCGTCGTCGGGCTGGAGCTGATGGCCAGCATCATGGCTTGCAGGCCACCTTCGATGCGCTTGGCGATCTCGATTTCGCCTTCACGCGTCAGGAGTTCTACCGTACCCATTTCGCGCATGTACATGCGCACCGGGTCGGTGGTGCGGCCAAATTCGCTGTCCACCGTGGACAGCGCGGCTTCCGCGGCTTCTTCGGCTTCTTCTTCGGTGGCGGTGGTCGCACCGCCACCGGCCACCAGCAGCGTTGCGGCGTCGGGCGCTTGTTCATACACCGCGATGCCCATGTCGTTGAGCATGCTGATGATGGCTTCGAGGATTTCCTCGTTGATCAGCTTCTCGGGCAGGTGGTCGTTGATTTCCTGGTTCGTCAGGAAGCCGCGCGTCTTGCCCATCTTGATGAGCGTCTTCAGCTCCTGGCGGCGCTTGTTGGCTTCCTCTTCGGTGAGGGTGGTTTCCTCGAGGCCGAACTCGCGCATCAGCGCGCGCTCCTTGGCCCGGCTGACCTTCATGCGCAGGGGCTTGACCTTGGCTTCCTTGACGTCGACCACCTCGACTTCAACCTCGGCCTCGACTTCGACTTCACCTTCGATGTCGGCTTCGATGTCGCCCAACTCTTCGTCTTCAACGATGGGCGTGCCCTTCTCCTTCTTCGCGTCTTTCGCGTCGGGCTTGGTGGCACCCTTGGCGGCAGGTTTTGCTGTTGCAGCCTTGCTTTCGGTCTTTGCTTCGGCTTTTGCTTCAGGCTTGGCGCCCGCCTTGCCCACCGGCTTGGCGGCGGTGGTTGCTGATGCCCCACCCTTGGCCGGCTGCTTTGGCGCTGCGGCAGCCGGCGCCTTGCCAACGGTGGCGGTGGCTGCCTTCTTGCTTGCGGCGATGTCCAGCGCCTTGGTTTCCTGCTTCTTCGGCGCGGCGGCTGCGGAGGTGGCTTTCGACGGGGGGGCTGCTGGTGCTGCGGCGGGCTTCTTGGCGGTCATGGCGGTCCTTGGAGGCGGGTGGGGCACGTTGCGGTCCAACAAGTGCCACAAACATGCAGCGGCCGCGCCCGGGTCGGCGTGGTGCATCTCAGGTTTGGGGCCATTGCCCGGCAACAACGGCTTTGCGCGATACAGGCAAAGCGGCGTGCGCCGGGTGGTTTGCGGTGCATTCGAAGGGGGTCTCGGACGGCGCCGGTCGGAGGCGGGTCGGGCTCTTCAAGCGTCGCGTTCACTCTTGTCGCGGAACAGCGCGGATTATACCCAATCGGTGCAAAGGCTGCCATGAAGTGACCATGAAGCGGCCACGAACGCTGCCACGAACGCCGCCACGAACGCCGCCACGAACGCTGCCAAATACCGCCCCCGGCAAGCGCGCCTGGCGAGCCTGCGGGCGTCAGGCCCTGCCCAGCAGTTTCAACGACTGCAGTGACTGCGCCGCCCGGTGCGTTTGCGCCAGGGCCGCGCGCAGGTCCTGCAGTTCCGGGTCCACCGGCACCTCGGCGCCATCGACCAGCGCCACCGCGGCTGCGCCCCAGGTTTCGGCGGCCAGGGGCTCGCGCAGCTCGGCCCAGGCCGCAGCGCCGTGTTCGGTCAGCCAGCGTTCGAGCCAGCGGAAGAGTTCGGCGTGCCAACCCTCCAGCCCGACCAGCAGGTTGTGGTCCTCGGCCGTCAACTCGTGCCACCAATCGCTGCGCTGCAAGAGGATGCGCGCCGCCTGGTCCTGGGGCTGGCGAGCCGCGGTGCGCACCCGTGTCGGTGGGCGGCGCGTGGTGCCCTGTGCGCGCGGCATGCGGGCCTGGCTGCCCACGCCCCAGCGGCGTGCCAGGTCGTCACGGGGCAGCCGCGCGCGTTCGGCGATTTCGCCGACCAGCTGGTCGCGCAGCAGGCCGGCGGGCAGCAGGTCCCACAGCGGCTTGGCTTGCGCCACCAGGCGGGCACGGCCTTCCGCCGTTTCCAGGTCCTGGCCTTCTGCTGCGTTTTCAACCAGCTGGCGCGACAAGGGCACGGCCTTTGCCACGGCCTGCTCGAAAGCAGCCGGCCCCATTTCGCGCACAAAGCTGTCGGGGTCGTGTTCGGTCGGCAGAAACAGGAAACGCACGCTGCGCAGGTCGGTGGCATGAGGCAGCGACGCTTCGAGCGCGCGCGACGCAGCGCGTCGACCGGCCGCGTCGCCGTCGAAGCTGAACACCACTGCGTCGGTGAAGCGAAAGAGCTTCTGCACGTGGTCTGCCGTGCAGGCGGTGCCCAGCGTGGCCACCGCGTTGGCAAAGCCGCTTTGCGCCAGCGCCACCACGTCCATGTAGCCCTCGACCACCAGCGCGTAACCCTTTTCCCGCAAGGCCTGGCGTGCCTCGAACAGGCCGTACAACTCGCGGCCCTTGCTGAAGACGGGCGTTTCGGGTGAGTTGATGTACTTCGGCTTGCTGTCGTCGAGCACGCGGCCACCGAAGCCGATGACCTCGCCGCCGACGGCGCGTATGGGAAACATCACGCGGTCGCGAAACCAGTCGTAGCGGCCGCGCTCTGCGCTGGCCTGGTCGCGCGCGTCGTGGGCCGCGTCGCCTTCGGCTTCGCGCTGGCGCACCAAGCCGGCTTCTTCGAGCAGGGGATCGTCGTAGTTGGGAAAGACGCCGGCCAGCGTGCGCCATCCCGCAGGCGCAAAGCCGATGCAAAAACGCGCTGCTATGGCTCCCGTCAGGCCACGCTGTTTGAGATAGGCCACGGCGCGTGGGTGCTCGCGCAACTGGCCGCGATAGAACGCGCTGGCGCGGGCGAGCACCTCAGCCAGCGACAGGCGGCGCTGACGCAGCGTGGCCCGGCGTTCGCGCTCCTGCGGCGTGACTTCTTCTTCCGGCACCACCATGCCGACGCCCTGCGCCAGGTCGTTGACGGCCTCGAAGAAACTCAGGCCCAGGTGTTCGGTCAGAAAGCGGATGGCGTCGCCACCCGCGCCACAACCGAAGCAGTGATAGAACTGCTTGCCGGGGTTGACCGAAAAGCTGGGCGACTTCTCGGCGTGAAAGGGGCACAGCCCCATGAGGCTGGCGCCGCTGCGCTTGAGCTCGACGTGTCGACCCACCACATCGGCAATGTCGACGCGCGAGAGCAGATCCTGCACAAAACCCGGTGGGATCACGTGCCTTGTCTCGCGGAGCCATCGGTATCGGTATCGGTATCGGTATCGGTATCGGTATCGGTATCGGTATCGGTGGTGCCCGCCGGCGGGCGGATCATTTCAGCCGCGGCGGCCGCCACAGCCCGGAACAGCCCAAACAAGCCCTTGTAGTCGCGCACCCACTGGGCCACCAACGCCGAGGGCATGGGTGCTGCGATGCCCGTGCCCTGGCCGATGTCGCAGCCCAGATCGAGCAGCGTGCGCGCCTGCGCAGGCGACTCCACGCCTTCGGCCACCACCACGCAACCGAAAGTGCGAGCCAGGCCGATGACGCCCTCGACGATGGCCCTGTCCTGGTCGTCATCGAGCATGTGGTGGACAAAACTGCGATCAATCTTCAACACGTCCACGGGCAGTCGTTTGAGGTAAGTCAACGTGGAGTAGCCGGTGCCGAAGTCGTCGAGCGCAAAGCGCACGCCCAGGCGGCGGCAGCGCGCCAGCAGCGCCGACGTGGCTTCGATGTCGGCATGCGCCGCGGTTTCGAGCATCTCCAGTTCAAGGTAGGAAGCCAGCGACTCGCCGCGGCGGGCCAGCAGCTCTGACAAGCGCAGCGCGAAGTCGGTTTCCTGCAAATGGCGCGCCGAGATGTTGACGCTGACCGAGAAGTCGAAGCCGTCGCTGCGCCACTGCGCCAGATGGTCCAGCGCCTGCGCCAGCGCCCAGTCGCCCACGCGCGATGACAGGCCGGTGTTCTCGATGAGGGGCAAGAACTGCAGTGGCGCCACGAGGCCGTGTTCAGGGTGTTCCCAGCGTATGAGCGCCTCGAAACCCATGACGCGCGAGGTGCGCATGTCCACCTTGGGTTGATAGAAGAGCACGAACTCCTGGCGGTCCAGTGCCTCCTGCACACGGCCGATGGCCACCGCGCGCTCTTCGGTGCGGCGCCGGTGTTCGGGGTCGAAGAACAGATAGCCGTTGCGCCCGGCCTGCTTGGCGCTGTACATGGCGTGGTCGGCGTGGCGCAGCAGGGTATCGGCATCGCTGCGATCGATCGGGTAAATGGTGGCGCCCATGCTGGCGCTGACATGCACCGGGCCATGCGCGACGTCGACCACGTAGGGCTGTGACACCACGCGCAGCACGCGTTCAACGGCCAGGCGCGCTTCATCGTGGGTGCCTGCGCGCAGCAGCAGCACAAACTCGTCGCCGCCCAGGCGGGCCGCTGAATCGGTCCAGTTTTCGCGCTTGCGCAGGGCACTGCGCAGACGGCCCGCCAATTCGGCCAGCAGCCGGTCGCCCGCGGCATGCCCGAAACGGTCGTTGACGGGCTTGAAGCGGTCCAGATCCAGATAGCAGACCACCAGCAGGTAGCCGTCGCGGTCGGCGGCAGAGATGGCTTGCTGCAGCAATTGCGACAGCCGCGCGCGGTTGGGCAGCCGCGTCAGTTCGTCGAAGTGGGCTTGTCGTTCCAGCTGCTCGCGCTGCTGCTGCTGCTGCGTGATGTCGGCAAACACCATCACGTGATAGCGCAGGTCGTGCGCCGGGCCGTAGACGGTGGAAATGGTGGTCTGCAGCGTGCACAGCTCGCCGTTGGCCCGCGTTTCCAGCAACTCGCCGCGCCACATGCCGTGGTCGCGCAGGCCGGCCCACATCGCAGCACGCTGTTGGCGTTCGATCGGGTCGGCGGGCTCGGGGCTCAGCACCGGCGGCACGGTGCCCAGAGCGGCCTCGCGCGAGATGCCCAGAATGGAGGTGAAGGCCGGGTTCACGTCGAGCACGCGCAGGTCGGCGTCGGTGATGAGCAGGCCCTCATGCAGGTGCTGGAACAGGCTCACCGACATCAGCTGTTGTTCCTGCGCCTGGCGGCGATCATGCACGTCGGCCAGCGTGGCCAACAAGCGCACCGGGTGGCCTGCGCCATCGCGCTCGATGACCATCAGTGTGGCCTCCATCCAGCGCCAGCCTTCAGCACCCGGTTGACGCAGTTCGATGCGTCGGCGACCGGTTTCACCGCTGCTCAGCGACGCGATGGCCTCGTTCAGGTGCATGCGGTCGTCGGGGTGCAGCTGGCGTTGCCAGGCCAGCGGTTCCCAATCCTTGGCGGTGTGGCCGGTCAGCGAGCGCCACGCTGCTGATGCAAAACTTTCGCTGCGCTGCAGTTGCCAGTCGGCCACGCCCAGCCGTGAGCCGTCCAGTGCCCATTCCCAGCGCTGGCTGCGGTTGTGCCATTCGGCGGTACTGGCCCGTGCCACCAGCAACAGCGCCACTGCCGAGCCCATCCAGGCCATCACCGCGGCTGCCACGTTGCCACCACTGCCCCAGAGCGACAGCCCATGGTCGGCGGTGCCGGCGGTCAGCAGCGCCGCCATCAGCAAGCCGCCTGCCGCCAGCGCGAGCTGCCGGTTCAACACCAGCGCGACCACCACCACATGGGGCAGGAAGACGGCCATCGGGGCCAGTGGAGACTGAACCGTAGGCGCCAGCCACAAGGCCCACAGCATCACCAGCACGGCCGTCAAACCCGCCAGCGAGGTGCGCCACGCCGAGCCACGAGGCTGCAGGGAATGCACGGTGTCGTTTTCGATCGCCATCGCGGCGATGGCGGTGCAAAGCATGCACAGACTGAACACGCACCAGCCCGTGGCCAGGTCCTGCAGAGGCGGTTTCAACGACGACGCGGTGATCCAGGTGGCCAGGATCATGGCTGCGGGCAGAGCTGCTGCCAGCACCACCGAGCCGGTCAGTGCCGCCAGGTCCGACACCCGCGCCAGCCGGGCGTCGAAGTCCATGCGACGCAGCGCAGCGTGCGCGATCCAGGAGGACCCCAGCACCACCGCGGTGCCGAGCAGCACCCAGTCCAGGGCAGCACCCGTGCCTGCCAGCGCGCCTGCCACGCCCAAGCCTATGGGCAGGTAGACAAGGCTGTGCCAGCGGCTGTGGGCGGCCAGCGCCAGGCCGGCGGGCAGGGCCAATGCGCTCCAAGGAGCCAGTGCCACACTGATCTGCCCCGCCCACGCCAATGCCAAGGCAGCGAAGGCCAGCGAGAGCAGGCGCAAGGCTGAGTCGGCGGTTGCTTTCATGACCGCAGCATAACGGTCGCCTGGAACAGCAGACATCACTTCAGGACATCGGCTGCAGGTCAGCGGCTGCAGGACATCAGTTGCCTTGCAGGCCGCAGTTGCGTCAGCGCATTGCGAAGTGCTGCCGGGCTGCTGCTGGCAGCGGCCCGGCAGCAACGGCTCATGAGATGGTGAAATCGGCCACTGAGCGGCCTGCTGCCAACGCCGACTGCAACCACTTGGGCTTCAGGCCACGGCCGCTCCAGGTATCGCCGGTGGCTGGATTGCGGTATTTGGCCGCCACTTTCGCGCCTGCCTTGGGCCCGCTGATCTTCGGGCCGCCGGCTTTGGAAGCAATATCGGCCACGCTCAGACCATATTGCGCCATCAGCGCACGCACCTGAGCAACTGCCTCGGCGCGTTCATTGTGTTGCATTTCAGCAATTTGTTTTTCGAGCTCGGCTTTTTGGCTGAGCAGGTCGGTCAGATTGGTCGTGGCCATGGGTGTCGGATCCGTTGGGGTTGATAACGGGTCCGAATATATAAGATTTTCTGGCCCCACGCGTCGCGGTTATCCCGGATACGAATCTTCAATCGGCTGGTGGCACGTAGCCAGCGGGCTTTTCAGCACCGTCGCCAAAGAAAAACTGCTCCATCTGTCGGGCCAAGTACTGGCGGGCGCGGGCGTCGGCCAGGTTCAATCTGTTTTCGTTGACCAACATCGTCTGGTGGCGCTTCCACAACTCGAACGCCTCCTTGCTGATGCTGTCGTAGATCCTCTTGCCCAGTTCGCCGGGGTAAGGCGCATATCCCAGACCCTCGGCTTCTTTTTTCAGGTGTACACATTGCACCATGCGCGGCATGTCAGTCCTTTTGCAGTTTCAGTTGAGTTTTTTGACCAGAACCTGAGAACGGCGGTCCCAGTTGTATTTCTTCTTGCGCGCTTCGGGCAGCCAATCGGGGTCTACCGAAGCAAAGCCGCGCTTGATGAACCAGTGCATGGTGCGCGTGGTCAGCACGAATATCGAATCCAGCCCCATGTGGCGGGCGCGCTGCTCCACGCGCTTGAGCAGGCGTTCGCCGTCGCCCTGGCCTTGCGAGAAAGGCGACACCGTGAGCGCAGCCATTTCTGCCGTCCTGGCCTCGGGATAGGGGTAAAGCGCGGCGCAGCCGAAAATGATGCCGTCGTGCTCGATCAGGGTGTAGCAGGCGATGTCGCGTTCGATCTCGGTGCGCTCTCGCCGCACCAGGGTGCCGTCGCGTTCAAAGGGCTCGATCAATTGCAGGACGCCGCCCACGTCGTCCGAGGTGGCTTCGCGCAGGCTCTCCAGCTTTTCGTCGATGACCATGGTACCCACGCCGTCGTGCTGGAAAACCTCGAGCAAGAGCGAGCCGTCCATCGAAAAGGGCAGTATGTGCGACCGTTCGACACCGCCCTCGCAGGCCCTGATGCAGTGGCGCAGGTAGAAGGCGGTGTCCGTCGGCTTCCTGGGCGCGGGCAGGTCGGCCAGCAAGCGCTTTGCGTCGGCCAGCACCAGTTCGGTGTCGATGGGACTTTCGGGGTCGGACAGGTTTTCGTGGATACCCGGCACTTCGGTGATGAAAACGAGTTTGTCGGCCTGCAGCGCGATGGCGGTGGCCGTGGCCACGTCTTCCATCGTCAGATTGAAGGCCTCTCCCGTGGGCGAAAAGCCAAACGGGCTCAGCAGTACGAGCGCGCCGGCTTCGATGAATTGGCGTATGCCTTGGTGGTCGACGCGGCGCACCAGGCCGCTGTGGGAAAAGTCGACGCCGTCGACGATACCCACCGGGCGTGCCGTCAGAAAATTTCCCGACACCACGCGCACGGTGGAGTTGGCCATCGGCGTATTGGGCAAACCTTGCGAAAAGGCAGCCTCGATTTCAAAGCGCAATTGACCCGCCGCCTCTTGCGCCGCGTCGAGCGCTACACCATCGGTGATGCGCACGCCATCGTGGTAGCGCGATACATGGCCCTTGGCTGCCAGTTGCTCGTTGACTTGCGGCCTGAAGCCGTGCACCAGCACCAGTTTCAACCCCATCGCGTGCAATATCGAAAGATCCTGCACGATGTGATTGAGCTTGCCCGCTGCAATGGCCTCGCCCGCCAGCGCCACCACAAAGGTCTTGCCGCGATAGGCGTGGATGTAGGGTGCTACCGAGCGAAACCAGGGGACAAAGGTGTGGGGGAATACGAGGCTCATGTCAGGCGCTGATGAAGGGCGCTGGTGAAAGGCGCTGGTGAAAGGCGCTGGTGAAAGGCGCTGGTCAAACGCGCTGGTGAAGTGCGGCAATTGTGCCGCAGTGCCTGCAGCGGCACCCCCGCGCTCTGTTTCCGCGCACTGGGGAATGCCAGGGCCCCGCATTCACAAAAACGACACCATCGCGCGCCATGCTTCGGTTCAGAATGTGTCGGGCCCTGGGGCTGCCGTCGGCCCCGGGGTCCGACACAACTACACCCACCCAGGAGATACGCACATGAATGCCCCCATCAAAGTCCCACTGTCCGCTGTCGCTGTGGCAGCCCTGCTGACCGCAGGCGCGCTGTCTGCACCCACCGCGCAGGCCGCGGCGGTGACGCTGAACGGCCAGGCCCCCATCATCATCGGCCACCGCGGCGCTTCAGGTTATCTGCCGGAGCACACGCTGCAGAGTTACCAGCTGGCCATCACCCAGGGCGCCAACTACATCGAACCCGACCTGGTGCTGACCAAGGACGGCGTGCTGATTGCCCGCCACGAGCCCATGCTGGGCAGCACCACCGACGTAGCGAGCAAGTTCGGCGCCGCGCGCATGAGCACCAAGATGGTGGATGGCGTGTCCACCACCGACTACTTCGCCAGCGACTTCATGCTGGCCGAGATCAAGACGCTGCGCGCGGCGCAGTCGCGGGCCGGCCGCGACAAGAGCTTCGATGGCCAATTCGAGATCCCCACGCTGGCGGAGATCATCAGCCTTGCACAGGCGCAAAGCCTGGCCACCGGCCGCACCGTGGGCATCTATCCCGAGGTCAAGCATTCCACCTTCCACGCCGCGCTGTTTGGCGCCAACAGCTTTGAAGACAAGCTGGTGGCGCAGTTGCACGCGGCCTATGGCAACCAGGCCAGTGCACCCGTTTTCATCCAGTCGTTCGAGACGGCGAACCTGAAGTACCTGAACACGCTCACCAACATCAAGCTGGTGCAGCTGGTCGATGCCGACGACGTCAACGCCGACGGCTCGATGTCACTCGTCGACCCCTATCTGCGTCCCTATGACTTTGCCGTTGCCGGCGACGCGCGCACCTTTGCTGACCTGCTGACCGCTGCGGGGCTGGCCGAAGTGGCCACCTATGCCGATGGCATCGGCCCCTGGAAGCCCTATCTGTTGACCACGGTGGCCGACGGCGTTGAACGCGACGGCGTGCCCGGTCTGAGCATCAACGACCGCCGGGTGGATGGCGCCACCAGCGTCATCGATGATGCTCACGCCGCGGGGTTGCTGGTGCACACCTGGACGTTCCGCAACGACGCCTCTGGCTATGGTTTTCGCAACCCGCAAGCCGAGATGGAGTACTACCTGCGCCTGGGCGTGGACGGTATCTTCACCGACTTCCCCGACACCGGCGTGGCCGCGCTCGCCGCCATCCCCGAGCCGGGCGCGCTGGCGCTGGCGATGACGGCGTTGCTGGCCGGCTTCGGCGTCCCGGCGCTGCGCCGCCGTCCTGCACACTGAGTTTGGGCAGGTGCGGGGCAGTGAGGCGGCGCGCCGCAGCACCGGTGCCACCGGTCTGCGAGCCACCGGTCTGAGCACGCGGCGGCGATAATCTGCCGCCTGTGCAAGCCCCCACCCGTCCCCCACGCCCCGCTGCATCGGATCGCTCCGGCCCCCCGGCCAACCCGATCCCACCCATCCACTACCCGGAGGCGCTGCCCGTCAGCGCCCGCCGCGACGAAATCTCCCAGGCGATTGCACAAAACGCAGTCGTCATCGTCTGCGGTGAAACCGGCTCCGGCAAGACCACCCAGCTGCCCAAGATCGTGCTCGAGCTCGGGCGTGGACGGGGTGCGGGCGGCAAGGGCCTGATCGGCCACACGCAGCCGCGGCGCATCGCCGCCAGCAGCGTGGCGCAGCGCATTGCGCAAGAGCTCAACTCGCCGCTGGGCGAAGTGGTGGGCTACAAGGTGCGCTTCACCGACCGCCTGCTGCCGGGCGCGTCGGTGAAGCTGATGACCGACGGCATCTTGCTGGCCGAAACGCAGACCGATCCGCTGCTCAAGGCCTACGACACGCTGATCATCGACGAGGCGCACGAGCGCAGCCTGAACATCGACTTTCTGCTCGGCTACCTGAAAGAGGTGCTGGCACGGCGGCCCGACTTCAAGCTCATCGTCACCTCGGCCACCATCGACGCCGACCGCTTTGCACAGCACTTCGCCAGCAGCCGCGGTCCGGCGCCGGTGATCCAGGTTTCGGGTCGCCTGTTTCCGGTTGAACAGCGCTGGCGACCTTTCGAAGAGCGGCGCGACTTCGATCTGAACGACGCCATTGCCGACGCGGTGGACGAGCTGTGGCGCGAGGCCGGGGCGGGCCTGTCCAACCCGGGTGGTGACATCCTGGTCTTCATGCCCGGTGAGCGCGAGATCCGCGAGGCCGCCGACCATCTGCGCAAGCACCTGGCGCAGCAGCATGCCAGGCGCGGCGGCCCGCAGGCCGAGATCCTGCCGCTGTTTGCGCGGCTGTCGGCCGCCGAGCAAGACCGCGTCTTTCAAAGCGGCAACGGGCGGCGCATCGTGCTCGCCACCAACGTGGCCGAGACCTCGTTGACGGTGCCGGGCATTCGCTACGTCATCGACAGCGGGCTGGCGCGCGTGAAGCGCTACAGCTTTCGCAACAAGGTGGAGCAGTTGCAGGTGGAGGCCATCAGCCAGGCGGCGGCCAACCAGCGTGCGGGTCGCTGTGGTCGTGTTGCCAACGGCATCTGCATACGCTTGTATGGCGAGGACGATTTCAACGGCCGGCCGCGCTTCACCGACCCCGAGATCATGCGTTCGTCGCTGGCCGCCGTCATCCTGCGCATGAAGTCGCTGCGGCTGGCGCAGATCGAGGACTTTCCGTTCCTGGAGGCGCCGCCTCGTAAGGCCATTGCCGACGACTACGCGCTGCTGGCCGAGCTGGGCGCGGTGGACGACAACAACGAGCTCACGCCCATGGGGCAGGAGCTGGCGCAGCTGCCGCTGGACCCGCGCGTGGGCCGCATGATCCTGGAAGCACGGCAGCGCGAGGCGTTGAGCGAGGTGCTGATCATCGCCGCTGCGTTGTCGGGCCAGGACGTGCGTGACCGCCCGCAGGAGCAGGCGCAAGCCGCCGACGAGAAGCACCGCCAGTTCGACGACGAGAAGTCGGAATTCCTGGGCACGCTGAAGCTGTGGCGCTGGATCGAGCAGGGGCGTGGACATGGCGAGCCCCTGGAGCCCAAAGCAGGCCCCAGGCCGGGGCCGGCGGCTGCACACCATGCCACGCACAAGCTCAGCCAGCGCCAGCAGGAACAACGTCTGCGCGAGCACTTCATCAGCCCGCGCCGCGTGCGCGAATGGCGCGACATCTACAGCCAGCTGCACACCGTGGTGGCCGAGCACGGCTGGCGCATGAACACGCAGCCGGCCACCTATGAGCAGCTGCACCTGTCGCTGCTGGCCGGTTTGCTGGGCAACATCGGCTGCAAGAACGATGACGAAGACTGGTACCTGGGTGCGCGCGGCATCAAGTTCTGGCGCCACCCGGGGGCCAACCTCAGCAAGAAGCCCGGCCGCTGGCTGGTGTCGGCTGAACTGGTGGAAACCACGCGCCTGTTCGGGCGCGGCCTGGCGGCCATCGAGCCGCAGTGGCTGCCGGCCATTGCCGGCCACCTGATCAAGAAGCAGCTGCTCGAACCGCACTGGGAGAAAAAGGCCGCCGAAGTGGTGGCGCTGGAACGCGCCACGCTGTACGGCATCGTCATCTACAACAACAAGCGTGTGAACTTCGGCAACGTCGATGCGGCGGCGGCGCGCGAGATCTTCATCCGCGAAGCCCTGGTGGCCGCGCCCGAAGACGGTGGCTGGGAGACGCGGCTGCCCTTCCTGTCGCACAACCGCAAGCTCATCCACCAGGTGCAGGAGCTGGAGCACAAGGCGCGACGGCAGGATGTGCTGGTGGACGACGAACTCATCCACGCCTTCTACGACCAGCTGCTGCCGCCCGACGTGTGCAGCGGCGCCACGCTGGAACGCTGGGTGCGCGACGAGAGCCGGCGCCAGCCACTCCTGCTGCAGCTGACGCGTGAAGAGCTGATGCGGCACGAGGCCGCGGGCATCACCACCACAGCGTTTCCGAAGACGCTGCGCCTGGGCGGCATCGACTGCGCCGTGAGCTATCTGCACGAACCGGGGGACGCCAAGGACGGCGTCACCGCCACCGTGCCTATCTATGCGCTGAACCAGGTCAGCGTGGAGCGCTGCGAATGGCTGGTGCCCGGCATGCTGCAGGCCAAGGTGCTGGCCTTGTGCAAGACCTTGCACCAGCGGCCCCGTTCGCGCCTGGTGCCGCTGCCCGACTTCGCAGCCGCGTTCTGCGCCGCGGTGCCCTTTGCCGACGGCTCACTGATGGACGTGTTGCTCAAGCAGGTGCGTGAACGCACGCAGCTGGCGGTGCAGCGCAACGACTTCAAGCTCGACCAGTTGCTGCCGCACCTGTTCATGAACTTCCGCGTCGTCGACGAACACAGCCGGCAGCTGGGCACGGGGCGCGACCTGGCAGGCCTGAAGGCCGAGTTCGGCGTGCAGGCTCGCACCGCCTTTCAGGCTCTGGCGGCGCTGAAGCTGCCGGGCGCGGGTACTGTGGTGTCGGCATCAGCATCAGCATCGGCATCAGCGTCCTCGCCTGGGCCCATGCCCGATGCTGCGGCAGTCGCCACCGCGGTGCGGTCGAAGGGGCCATCTCCCTCGGGGCATGAAGGCCCTCGCTCTGGTGCTGGCGCTGGCGGGGACCGCAAAGGCGGCGTGCAGGCGCTGCTGGCAACCGCGCCCGCCGCGTCTGCACCTGCTGGAGCGGGCGGTGTCGTGGCTCCCGCCTACACGGCTTGGACTTTCGGTGAACTGCCCGAGCTGATGGAGCTGCAGCGGAGTGGCCAGACGCTGGTGGGCTTTCCAGCCCTGGTGGACTGCGGCGCGCACGTGGAGATCGAGGTTTTCGACGAGCCCGACGGGGCCGCCACCAAACACCGCGCGGGCCTGCGCCGACTGGTGGCGCTGCAGCTGCGCGAGCCCTTGAAGTTCCTGGAAAAGAACATTCCCGACCTGCAGCGCATGGCGGGTTTCTTCATGCCGCTGGGCACACTGGAGGAGTTGCGGGCGCAGATCATCGACGTGGCCATGGACCGCGCCTTTCTGGCCGAGCCGTTGCCCACCGACGCAGACGCCTTCAAGCGCCGTGTGGATGAGGGACGTGCGCGGCTGAACCTGGTGGCGCAAGAGGTGGCCCGGCAAGCGCTGGCGGTGTTGATTGAATTCGCCGCCGCCACGCGCAAGCTCAAGGACAGCCGGCCGCCGCGCGAGGCGCAGGAGGACATGCAGGCGCAGCTGCAAAGGCTGGTGGGGAAGAAATTCTTGCTGCAAACGCCCTGGGCGGCGCTGCAGCACTTCCCGCGCTATTTGAAGGCCGTGGTGATGCGACTGGACAAGATGCGTGCCGACGCCGACCGCGACGCCAGCCGCCTGGCGGAACTGCGGCCGCTGGAACAGCGCTGGCAGCGCCGCCTGGTGGAGCTGAAGGGCGCCCAGCACGGACGCATGGACGAGTACCGCTGGCTGCTCGAAGAACTGCGCGTGAGCCTGTTTGCGCAGGAGTTGCGGACGCCGCAGCCCGTGAGCGCCAAGCGGCTTGACAAGGCCTGGGCGCAGATGCAGGGGTGAAGGCGGGCGATGGGCGAGCAATGGGCAAGCAATGGGCGAGCGGGCGAGCATCGGGTCAGCCAGGGTGGGTTGGGCGGACTGGGCGCTCTTTTGACGTAACGCAAATGACAATCATTCGCAATTGCGATATATTCGCCTCCGTTGAACGTTGCCTCTGCTTCCTTTGTCATCCACCGCCGTGAGAAAGCCCACCATGAACCGTAAATCTCCATTCCTGCTTCGCGGCATTGCCACCGCGACCCTGGCTGCAGCCACCCTGTTGACGGCCGGCCTGGCGCAGGCCCAGGACAAGGTGCTCAACCTCTACTCAGCCCGCCACTACCAGACCGACGAAGCGCTGTATGCCGACTTCACCAAGGCCACCGGCGTGCGCATCAACCGCATCGAAGCCGACGATGCGGGCATCCTGGCGCGGCTGAAGGCCGAAGGCAGCGCCAGCCCGGCCGACGTGATCTTGCTGGTGGACGCTGCGCGCCTGTGGAGCGCAGAGAAGGACGGTCTGTTCCAACCGGTCAAGTCGGCGCTGCTGAGCCAGCGCATCCCCGCGGCATTGCAGGGCCCCGATGCCGGGCAGGGCGCTTCCTGGTACGGCATCAGCACCAGGGCGCGCGTCATCGTCTACGACAAGAGCCGCTTCAAGCCGGTGGATGTCGACACCTACGAAAAGCTGGCCACGCCAGCGCTGAAGGGCCAGTTCTGCGTGCGCAGCGGCTCGCACCCGTACAACCTGAGCCTGTTCGGCTCGATGCTGGAACGAAACGGCGCGGCCGCCACCGAAACCTGGCTCAAGGGTCTGGTGAACAATATGGCGCGCTCGCCCAAGGGTGGCGACACCGATCAGATCCGCGCCGTGGCTTCGGGCGAATGCGGCGCGGCCTTGACCAACACCTACTACTACGCACGCTTGCTGAAGTCGAACAACCCGGACGACAAGGCGGTGGTTGAGAAGGTGGGCATGTTGTTCCCCAACCAGGCCGGTGTCGGCGCGCACGTGAACATTGCCGGCGCCGCCGTCGCCCGCCACGCCAGGAACCGCGACGCGGCGGTGCAGTTTCTGGAGTACCTGACCAGCGACACGGCACAGCGCTACTTTGCCGACGGCAACAACGAATACCCGGTGGTGGCCAGTGTGCGCAGCGAAAACCCGGCGTTGGTGGCCATGGGTCGTTTCAAGGCTGAGACGGTGCCCGTGGCCAAGGTGGGTGCCGCCACGGCACAGGTGCAACAGATGCTTGACCGGGTGGGCTTCAAATAGGCCCTGCGT
>JBBQMM010000032.1:0-17036 GCA_038328935.1 Burkholderiales bacterium | reverse complement strand
GCGCTGTATTCGCGCAGGAACTCGGCGAACACGCGGTCCTTGTACTCGGCCGCGAAGTTGACGTGCTCGATCTCGATGCCGATGACATCGGCCACCGCAGCGGCGTCCACGAAGTCGATGTTGGACGAACAGTAGGTGCTGTCGTCGCCACCCGACCGGGCGGGGCGGTCGTCACCCGACCCGGAGGGGCGGTCGTCACTCGACCCGGAGGGGCGGTCGTCACCCGACCCGGAGGGGCGGTCGTCATCCTCCCAGTTCTTCATGAAGATGCCGACCACTTCATGGCCCTGCCGCTTCAGCAGCCAGGCCGTGACGGCCGAATCGACACCGCCAGAAAGCCCCACCACCACACGCCGAGGTTTGTGCGTACGCATGGCGGCATTATTTCAGTGCCGCCCGGTGCGGGGCGCCGGGCTTCAGCAGGCGAGCATCTGGGATCGCGTGCGGATCAACTCGCGGGCGCGGTTCATGGCGTACTGGATGGCCTGGTCCGCCGACGGCCAGCGGTAGCCGCAGGCCAGGCTGTCGTCGCGGAACGCCTCGCGCGGCCGACTGACGGAGGCGGCTTGCAAGCCCTGCACGCGGCTGACCACCAGCGCCGCAATGTAGCCGTCACCTTTGGGCGCCTCGAGGGCGCCGACAAAAACACGGTAGTCACCAACCTGGCATTCGTCGAACTGCATATCAGACTTCCTGAGGCTTGCGCCTCTACCTTGGTAAGGTGCGGATGATGGGCACAGATGCCGCGCGCGACCATCCCTCTGCGGGGGGACAGCCGTCGTCAAATCTGATGAGTGCAATCGGCCGTATTGCAGAGGGCCGTGTTGCAGACGACCGTATGTCAAGCGGCCGTACTGCAAACGGCCGTGTGGCAAGCTGCGGAGCGGCGTGCGGCCCTATGGCGGGCGGCCGTTTGCAGAGGTGGGCGGGCCGGTACGGGCTACAGGCTGCGGCTGCTGGGCAGCGCCAGGTAGAACCACTCGTGCCCGGGCTGCGCGTTGACGTCGGGGAACACGATGTAGCCCGCGCGCGGTGCGCGCAACTCGCTGCCGTCGGCGCGCAGCGCGATCAAGTCGCCTTCGGCCAGGGCCGTGAAGCTGGTCCAGAGCTGGACGAAGCGGTCGGCCTCGGCGTGGCGGTCCGTCACCTCGGCCAGCGTCAGGCACTCGGCGGGCTGCTCGGGGGCCTGCAGCGGCAGCTCGGCCAGGCCGAGCAGCGCCAGTGTCTGGCGGATGGCATGGTGCGCCACATCCTCACCCGCGGGGTCGTCGTGCTCGCCACATTCCAGCGTCACGCCATAGCCGCCCTGGCTGCGCATGTATTCGGTGGTGCCCACGCCGTAGCTCGGGTCCTCATGCGCTGCGCCAGGCGTCAGGCCCATGGCCTTGCGCCGCAGAACGCCGGTGGCGTAGGCGTCCATCCAACCGTCCACCACGCGGTTCACGCCCACGTGTGCCGCCAACCGTGCCTCGGCCTGCGCGTGTGCGAAGGGCTCCAGTTCGCCTTGGTTGTCGGCCGGGCCGCGCAGCACGAAAGGCGCGCCGGGGCTGCGGAAACTGTGCAGGTCCAGCAGCACGTCGTGCGCCGCCAGCAGCGGGCACAAAGCGTTTGCGATGCGGTCCTCGAACTGCTGCGGCGTGGCGGTGGGTTGCAGCCGCCGGTTCAGGTTGCGCTCGCCCATGCGGCGCATGTGGTTGTAGGCCAGCGGGTTGCACACCGGCACGAAGGTGACGCTGCCACGGGTGATCTCGATCTCGCCGTGGTCGATCTCGTCGAGCACGCGCCGGATGCCTTTCGTGCCGGCGGTTTCATTGCCGTGCACGGCACCGGTGACGATGAGCCGCGGGCCCGGCCGCAAACCGGCGATGCGGTGGCTGCGCAGGTTGTGGTTGCTGATCATGCGGCGCCCTTGGGCAGCGCGCCGCACAGCAGTCGGTGTGCACGCTCGTAGCGTTCGTGCACGCCCAGGATCACGGCCTCGGGCAGGTCCAGTGCCGCCTGTTCCGGGCCACCGGTGACGCCGGTGCTGGCCAGCCAGTCACGCAGCGGCTGTTTGTCCAGCGCGTGGATGCGGCCGTGCGCCAGTTCGTCGGCCATCCAGAAGCGTGAACTGTCGGGCGTCAGCACTTCGTCCATCAGCGTCAGCGTGCCTTGCTCGTCGAGGCCGAATTCGAACTTGGTGTCGGCGATGACGATGCCGCGCGCCAGCGCATGCGCACAGGCGGCTTGGTAGATGCGGATGGCGGTGCTGCGCACCTGGGCAGCGCGCTCCGCTCCCAGCAAGGTTTCGAGTTGCGCAAAGGAGATGTTTTCATCGTGCTCACCCACCGCCGCCTTGGTGGCGGGCGTGAAGATGGGCTCGGCCAATGGTGTGGTCATCTGCAGCCCGGCCGGCAGCACCTGGCCGCAAACGGTGCCCTGGGCGGTGTATTCCTTCCAGCCACTGCCCGCCACATAGCCCCGCACCACGGCTTCGCAGGGCAGCGGCTGCAGGCGCTTGACGAGCATGCTGCGGCCCTGCACCTGCGCCACTTCGTCGGGCGCCACAACGCTTTGCGGCGCAGCGCCGCTCAGGTGGTTGGGCACCACGTCCTTCAGCCGGTCGAACCAGAACAGTGCCATCTGCGTCAGCAGCCGGCCCTTGCCGGGCACGGGTGCCTTCATCACCACGTCAAACGCACTCAGGCGATCACTGGCCACCATCAGCATGCGGTCGCTGCCCACCGCGTAGAGGTCGCGCACCTTGCCGCGTGCCAGCAGCGGCAGGGAATGCAGCGTGGTGCTGCTGACGGCAGGGCCGAGCGACGACAGGGTGGAAGCCATGGGCATGCAGGGTGGTGCGGTGTGGGTGCGGTGTGGGTGCAAAACCGCGATTGTCAACGCGTGCGGCTCTGGCGCTGGCCTGCAGTGACGATGCGATGCACCGCCGCGCCCAGCGCCGGCAGCCGCCAGGTGGTGGCGCAGCGTTCGTGCGGCGCGTAGCGGCTGCCCAGGCTGCTGAGCAACGCGACGATGTAGTGCGCCTGCGGCGTCTTCACGATGCCGGCGTCGCTGCCGTAGTTTTCAGTGCTGCCTGTCTTGTGCGCAAAAGCCGGCGCATCGGGCAGGCCGGGCACCCAGCCTGGCAGGCCGACCAGGGCGCCGGAGGACAGGATTTCATCCAGCGTCTGCGCCGCCAGCGTGGCGCGCAGGCGGTCGCGCGAAGCGGGCTTCAACACGGCAGGCGTTCCCGCCGGCAGCCAGGGCGCGGGCGGCGCGTCAGCGTCCAGCAGCCACAGCAGCCGCACGGTGTCGCAGGCGGTCATGTGGATCTGGCCCACGCCGGCCCCATCGCCATTGCGCCAGCCGCCGCGGGCGGTGGTGCCGTTGAGCTGCAGCGTGTGCAGGCCCAGGCGCGCAAACAGCTCGTTCAGCCGCCGCGGCAGCAGGCCCACGCGGTGCAGTAGCGCCACACAGGTGTCGGTGGCGTCGTTGTCGCTGACGGTGATCATCGGCGCCAGCGCGGCAGGCCATTCGCACAGCCCCTGGTCGACGGCAAGGGCCACGCCCACGGCCACCATCAGCTTCAGCAGCGACGCCGGGTAGGGCGCCACGAAACGGTTCGCGCCGTCGCCATGCAGTCGGCGCCAGGGCAGCTGTGACCAGTTGCCGCCGGGCAGCCAGGCCACGGAATTGCGGTGGCTGTCTTGCAGGTCGGCGTCGAAACGGACGTTGCGTAGCGCTCCCGCATTGCTGCTGATGTCAGCCAGCACGCCCTCGGGGTGTTCACGCGAGAACAGCACGTTGGCCCAGCGCGGGCTGCCGCCCGGCTGAAACACCACCACGGCCAGGTCGATGGCGGGCATCAGCACCAGTGGCTGGCCGCCTTGCAGGTTGTCGGCCACCGTCGAAAAGTCCAGTTCCAGCACCGCCCGCTGCAGCTCAAGGGCAAGGGACAGGGAGAGGGCGTGGGCGTGGGCGTGGGCGTGGGCGGGGGCATTCATTCGTTGCGCTCCTGCAAAAAAGTAGGCCCGCCCGCGTGCAGCGGGCAGGCCCGGTTCAGTGCGAGCGCTTCAACCTGGCTGGGGCCGTGCCCCCAGGGCCGCTTCAGAACGCGTAACGAGCGCTGAGCTGAATGGTCCGGCCACGCGGATCGGCGACCCGCGGATCCCAGCCGGCGCCCACCACGTTGTCGGCGTTGTGATGCGTGAACGACGGGTCCTTGTCGAACAGATTGAGGATGCCGCCGGTCAACGTCAGGCCCTTCATGAGACCGGTGTAGGTGGTGAACAGATTGACCGTGGTGTAGGCCGCCACTTCGCGGCGCGGGCCGGGGTTGGCGGTGTAGGGCGAACGGTCCTCGTCCAGGTACTTGTCGGCGTAGTTGACGGTGGCCGTCGTGTTCCAGGCGCCCGCCTTGTAGCCCAGCGAGGCGGTCAGCTTCCACGGCAGGTACAGCGTGGTGTTGGTCCACTCGCCCACCAACTCAAGCTGCGGTGCATTCTTCAGCACGCTTTCCTTGTGGCTCAGCATGTGCGTGCCGGTCAGCGCGGCCTTTACGCGACCGCCGGCCAGCGGCACGTTGTAGTCGATGCCAAAGTCGATGCCCTTGGTGTCCGTGCGCGCCGCATTCACCCAACCGGCCTGGATGTAGGTCACGTTGCCGCTGGCGTCGCGAAAGAAGTTGTCCTTGAAGAGGTCGTAGTTGGCGATCATCGTCGCCGGCGACAGTTGCCGAATGCGGTCGTCCATCTTCACCTGCCAGTAGTCGGCATACACCTTCAGCGTCGGCATGGGCAGGAACACGAAGCCCAGCGTGCCCTGCTGGGATGTCTCTGGCTTCAGGTCGGGGTTGCCCCCCTGGCGGTAGGGCAGGCTGTTGCGGTTGCACTGCGTGGCGTCGACGGGGCAGCGGACAGGGTCGCTGTAAACACCGGTGAGGTTCAGTTCGACCTGGCCCAGCTTCACTTGCTGGGGCGTGGGCGCCCGGAAGCCGGTGTTGACGGAGCCGCGCACCAGGAAGCTCTCGGAGGGCTGAAACTTGAAGGCGATCTTCGGGTTGGTGGTACCCCCAAAACCGTCGTAGTTGTCGTGTCGCACTGCCAGCTGCAGCTGCAAGGATGGGGTCACCGGCACCAGCAATTCAGCGAACACCGCCGAGATGCTGCGCGACAACCGGGGCGAAGCCGCATTGCCTGGGCATCCCATCACGGAGTTGGGCAGCGCCGCGTTGGCCACTGTAAAGGTGTTCACGCAGGTGTAGTTCTGCGAACCCGTGAACTCGAACGACTCGCGCCGCGCGTCCGCGCCGAGTGCGAAGTCCAGCGAGCCGGCAGGCATCTTGAAGAGCTCGCCCGACACCGTGGCGTCGATCTGGGTGATGTCGGTCTTGCCACTGAAGATGCGGCCACGCACCTGCGTGGATTCAATCAGGTCCTTGGCCGCCTGGGTTTGCTGCTGACCCGGCAACAGGAACGGGTTGATGACGCCGCTGCCGAGTGCCGCAACCAGCTTCTTGGCGTCGGCATAACCGTTGCTCACGTCGGCTGTGCCTTTGCCCTGGCTCTCGGAAACGCCGACCTTGTAGCTGTACTTGCCGATGTCGCCTTCAGCACCCGCGGCCACGCGCAGGTTCTCCGATACGAAGGTCAACTCGCGGTAGCCCCAGTCCCACATGCGCAGCCGGTAGGCGATGGGCTTGGTGGGGTCGAACTGTGCGGCCCCGACCAAGGCCTTCAGGTCCAGGTAGTGCGGCCCGTTGACCGGGTAGTTGGTCAGCGCGTTCGACGTGGTGCTGAACTGATAGGGCGTGAATTCGCCCTTGTTTTCGTTCTTCGAGCCCACCACTTCCGCAAAGGCGGTGTGGTTGGTGCCCAGTCGGAAGGTGCCACGCAAAACGCCGTTGATGGATTCACGCGGCGAGCGCAGCATGAACTGGCGGCCGTAATCGGTGCCGCAACGGTACTTGCTGTTGGCCGCCGTGTAGCCGAACTTGTCCCACAGCTGCACGTTCGGCTCCAGCGGCACGCCAAAGGGCAGGTCGGCGCACTGGCCGCGTATCGCCAGCAGGTTCAGGTTGGTGTAGCGCGTGGCATCCGTGGCACCCACCACCGTACCGGTGGACAACAGGGCCGTGCCGGCCGACGGAATGATGTTGGCGTGCGGCGCGCTGGTGGTGTCGGGCGACAAACCCCGGCCCGGTTGGTAGCCGGTGGCCCAGTCGCGGTCAACGCCGCGCAGGATCTGCACCTTGTCGAAGGTCAGGCTGCCCATCAGGTTGAAGCCCGTGGTGTCGAGTTGGCCAGTGCCCGCCGTGACCGAAGCGCGCACCGTGCGCCCACCGCCACTGGCCAGCGGCTGCGCTGTGGTCGCTTCCAGCGATACACCGTTGAAGTTGTTCTTGAGGATGAAGTTGATGACGCCGCCGATGGCGTCGGTGCCATAGATGGCGGAAGCGCCGTCTTTCAGGATCTCGACCCGAGCCACCGCCGCCATCGGAATGGCGTACAAGTCGACGGCGCCGCCACTCATGCCGTGCGGTGCCAGCCGCCGGCCGTTTAGCAGCACCAGCGTGGCATTCACACCCAGGCCGCGCAGGTTGGCAAACGAGCCGCCACCGGTCAACCGGTCCTGGTCGGGGCCAAACACCGAGTTGCTCGAAACCGCGTTGGCGGTATTGGCCGAGTTCGCGCCCAGTGACTGCAGCAGGTCTTCTGCGGTCACGGCGCCCGACTGGCGGATTTGTTCTTCGGTGATGATTTCCAGCGGTATCGCGCTTTCACTGGCCAGCCGCTTGATGCTGGAACCCGTGATCTCGATGCGCTGCGGGGCGGACTGGGCAGCGGCGTGCGATGCCAGGCCCAGCAGCGCCAGACTGCCCACAAGCGTTCTCAACTTCATGTCGTACTCCGGTGTATGGGGCGGCTCGCTCAGCCGCCTATCTGCCGAGTGTTGCCTTGCAACATAAGCGCCGCCCATCCGGGTTAACCAACGATTGCAGATCGCCCCCGGCATTCGGGGGCGGGGCTGCCGATCTGGAGCCTCTGGTTGTTGTCTGCATCAGACACTGCTGTTCTGCGCGATGCAGACTTTTGCTCACCGGCAGCGGGCCGGCGTCGAGTCTGATCGGCCCGCAGGGCAACGTCGCCTGGGCGCCGCGCTTCCCTTCGGTCGGCGCCCAGGCATTAATCTCGGCACCCATGCACCCCGTCTCCCCCTGGCGCTGGATACCCACGCTGTACTTCGGCCAGGGCCTGCCTTACGTGGTGGTGATGACGCTGGCGGTGGTGATGTACAAGAACCTCGGCGTCGGCAACACCGAGATTGCGCTGTACACCAGCTGGCTGTACCTGCCCTGGGTCATCAAGCCGCTGTGGAGTCCGCTCGTCGACCTGCTGGGCAGCAAACGGCGCTGGGTGGTGGCGCTGCAGTTCGGCATCGGCGTGGCCTTTGCCTGTGTGGCGCTGACGCTGCCCGGGCCCGGCTGGCTGCAGATGTCGCTGGCGATGTTCTGGTTGATGGCTTTTGCGTCGGCCACCCACGACATCGCTGCCGACGGCTTTTACATGCTGGCGCTGCCGCAGCGTTCACAGGCCGCATTCGTGGGTGTGCGCAGCACCTTCTACCGCCTGTCGATGATCGGTGGCCAGGGCGGGCTGGTCTATCTGGCCGGCTGGCTGCACGAGCGCAGCGGCAGCTTCGTGCAAGCCTGGCTGCTGGTGTTCTGGCTCTTGTGCGGCCTGTTCTTGCTGGCGGCGGCCTACCACCTGTGGGCACTGCCACGACCGAGCAGCGACGCTGCGGCGCCGCGCAGCGCCACCTTCGCGGCCGACTTTGTGAGCGTGTTCGCGGCCTTCTTCAAGCAACCCGATGTGCCGCGCATCCTGGCCTTCCTGCTGCTGTACCGCTTCGCCGAGGCGCAGCTGCTGAAGCTGGTGACGCCCTTCTTGCTGGACCCGCGCAGCGTCGGTGGCCTGGGGTTGAAGACGCAGGACGTGGGCATCGCCTACGGCACCGCGGGCATCGCCGCGCTGACGGTGGGCGGACTGCTGGGCGGCTGGGTCATTTCCCGCCGAGGCTTGAAGACGATGCTGTGGCCGCTGGTGCTGTGCATGCACCTGCCCAACACGGTGTACATCGCGCTGGCGGTGTGGCAGCCGACCAGCCTGTGGGCCGTCAGTGCCGCCATCGCTGCCGAGCAGTTCGGCTACGGCCTCGGCTTCACCGTCTACATGGTTTTCATGCTGATGGTGGCCGGTGGTGCTGACGGCAACGCCGTGCACAAGACGGCGCACTACGCCATCTGCACCGGCTTCATGGCGCTGGGCATGATGCTGCCCGGCATGTGGGCCGGCTGGCTGCAGCAGCAGCTGGGCTACACGCAGTTCTTCGTCTGGACGGTGGTGGCCACGCTGCCTTCGTTTGCAGCGGCGGCCTTCATCCGCATCGACCCCGCGTTCGGGCTGAAGACCGACTGACTGCCGTGCAGCGCCTGGCCGACGGGCGCCACGAACGACCACGGCCGCAACTTGCGGCCGTGGTTGCGGGGCCGGCAGCCCTGTACCGGGCCAACGAGCCGATCAGCGCCTGAGCAGACCGCCCAGCATGCCGGCGAGATCGCCCATGCCCGGCGCGGCTTGTTGGCCGCCGCCCTGGCCGCCACCCTGGCCGCCGGCGAACAGACTGCCCAGGATGCTGCTCAGGTCGCCCTGCGGCACCTGGCCCTGCGGCGTCAGCTTGTCCACCACCTGGGGCAGCATCTGTGACAGCTGGCCCAGCAGGTCGTTGTTGTTCATGCCCAGCTGCCCGGCCATGCTGGAGATGGTGTCCTGGCCCAGGGCATTGCCGAGTTGATCGGGCTGCACGGGCATGTTCTGGCCGGTGCCCACCCAGGAGCCCACCACATCACCCAGGCCGCCTTGCTGCATCTTCGCCACCAGGCCGCCCAGACCACCGAGTCCGCCCAGGCCACCCGCGCCAGCGCCGCTGCCACCTTGGCCCAGCATGCCGATCACGGCGTTTAGCAAGGCGGCATTGCCACCACCGCCTTGTGAGCCACCACCAAGGGCAGCACCGATTACAGATCCAAGCAAGCTCATGGCTGCCTCCAGAAGTCAGGGTGATGGTCAGGACACGCACGCGGCGGCACCTCGCCCCCGCATGCGGCAGATTCTGCGTCAGGCAAGGGCCACCCGGTGCCCGACCAAAGTGCTGCCGCTGCGCTGCCGGCCCTGGCTTTCGCTATTGCGTCTGCAGGCTCAACGGGGAGGCGTTTCATGACCCGGGGCGCTGCCCCGCGCCGTCAAACTCAGCCAGGCCAGCACCGCCAGTGGTGCGGTATCGGCACGCAGCACGCGCGGCCCCAGATTGATGGCCACGAAGCCGGCGGCCAGGGCTGCCTGCTCTTCGTCGGGTGACAGGCCCCCCTCGGGGCCGCTGAGCGTGATGATCGAACGCAACGCGCGCGTGCTCTGAGCCGCCAGCGGCTGGGCCTGCGCGTGCAAGCTCAGCAGCCAGCGCGCTGCGGCAGCATCGCCGGGCGGGGCCGTCGGGCTGGCCGCGGCGGCTGCGGTGAGTGCGGTGGGCACGACTTGGGCTCGCAGCCATGACAGCAGCGGCAGCACAGGCTCCACCTCAGGCACGCGCGCGCGGCCGCATTGCTCACAGGCCGCGACGGCCACCGCTTGCCAATGGGCTTGTCGGCGCAGTGCGCGCTCAGCTGCCAGACGCAGCACCGAACGTTCAGACATCAGCGGCTGGATGCGGGCCACACCCAGCTCGGTCGCCTTCTCCACCAGGCTGTCCATGCGTTCGTTGGCCGGCACCACCAGCGCCAGCGTCACTTGCACGGGCAATTCCAGTGCCACGGGCTCGGGTTCACCGACCTCGACGCGGACGTTCCTGCGCCCCACGTCCAGCACGCGCGCCGGCCAGTCGCAGCCTTGGCCGTCGAACAGGCGCAACAGGTCGCCGGGCTGCACACGCCGCACCTGGGCGTGGCGCACAGCCTGCTCGGGCAATTCAGCCACCAGACCAGGCGCCAGCGGCAGCGCGCCGCCTACGAACAGGCGCCACGCAGAGGCCGTGCTTTCGAGAGGGATGTCGCTGGCGGGCATGGGGGGTTGTTTGGCCGGTCGCGACAGCCCCCGGGTCAGGGCACAAGTTCTGGGAGGAGCGGGTGGACTCTAAGGCACCGGCGCAACGCGGCAGCTGTCCAAAGCGACACCTCAAAGCACCCGCCAGCGGCACACAGGCACTCGCGGCGACCGATTCCGCGACGAAACACCGGCCCCGCGCCAGCGCCTTGGCCACCTTGCTCGCGCCCCGCATGGCCGGTTTCTACAATACGAAGCGTTCACAGGCTCTCGCCCGCAAACCACCGCTCGATGCACAGTGCTTCGGTTCAAGAGGGTCCCCAGCGCGGTTGGACCGCCAGCGCTGTGTGGCGCGTGCGCTTGCTGGGCATGGTGCAGGCCGACAGTGGCAACCACCAGCTGCAGCGCTTCCCGTCCCGTGCCGCAGCGCTGCTGCTGGCGCGGCTGGCACTGGCCCCGGCGCGCAGCCACCCGCGCGAAGAACTGGTGGAATTGCTGTGGCCCGGGGTGGCGCTGGCCGTGGGCCGCAACCGCCTGCGCCAGACCTTGTCGACCCTGAAATCGCTGTTGGAGTACGGTGGCGCGGCGGGGCCCGGCGCCGTGCTGCAGGCCGACCGGGCGAGCATCCGCGTGGCGCCAGGCGCACTGGCCTGCGACGTGCACGAGTTCGAAGCTGCCGTCAGAGCCGGTCTGCGCGCCGAGGCGATGGCGCTGGGTGCGGAATTCATGCCTGTCTTTTACGAGGACTGGGTGCAGGAAGAGCGCCAGCGCGTCGGTGCGCTGCTGGACCGTGCCGCCGCCAGCCATGCGCCCGGTGCTGGGCTGGCTGCGCCGCCGCCGGCGCGGCTGGGCTGGTCGGCTGCAGCCGCCGAAGCGGCGCCTGCAACCGTGCGGCTGCCGCGCTACCTGACCCGTCTTTTTGGCGCCGAGCCGATGCTGCAGCAACTGCAGGCCGGATTGAAGACCGAGCGGCTGGTGACGGTGTTGGGGCCGGGCGGCGCCGGCAAGACCCGCCTCGCGGTGGAAGCCGCCGGGCGCCACGCGGCGGGCGACGGACGGCTGCTGGCACAGGTGGTGTTCGTGCCGCTGCTGTCGTGCCTCAGCCAGACCGACCTGTTGAGCGCCGTGGTTGCGGCGCTGCATCTGCCGCCCGCCAGCGCCACCGACACCAGCCGGCTGGCTCAGTCGCTGTCAGCGCAACCCAGCCTGCTGGTGCTGGACAACTGCGAGCAGCTGCAGGACGACGCCACCGCCACCATCACAGAACTGTTGAGCCTGGCGCCCGCGCTGCAGGTGCTTGCCACGTCGCGCCGGGTGTTGGCGCTGGACGGTGAGCACACCGTGGAGCTGCAGCCCCTGGGCGTGCCCGCCGCGGTGGCGCCAGCGGACAGCCGTACAACGGAGCAGCCCACGGCGGCCCAGGCGGCCCAGGCGGTTCAAGCGGACCAGGCGGCCCAAGCTGTCCAGGGGGTCGAGGCGGCTGGCCCCGGGGCCCACACACCGGCCGTCGCGCTGTTTGTCGACCGCGCGCGGGCCGCGCGGGCCGACTTCAGACTCAGCGCCAGGCAAGCCGGCGCAGTGGCAGTACTGGTGCGGGCGCTGGGTGGCCTGCCGCTGGCCATCGAACTGGCCGCCTGCCGGGTGCGCAGCTTCAGCCCGCAAGAGATGGTGCAGGCGCTGGCCGAGGGCGAAGCGGCCACCGCACTGGACCTGCTGTCTCGCCCCGGCCCGCGCAGCGGCCACGACGCGCGCCACGCCTCGATGCGGCGCGTGGTGGCCTGGAGCTGGCAGCTGCTGCCCACCGAGTTGCAGCGCCTGCTGACCGAGCTGTCGATCTTTGCATCGCCGTTCACCGCCGCTGCCGCCAGCGCCGCCCACGGCGGGCCGGCGCACCTGGCGCTCGACACCCTGGTGACGCATTCGCTGTTGCGCACCGAGCCCGGCGACACCACCCGCTTTGCACTCCAGGACCCCGTGCGTGACTTTGCACGCCTGCAGCTGCAAGACCGCCACGGCGCCGATGGTCCGCGCGCGCTGCGCCAACGCGTGCGCCAGTGGCTGCTCGGCTGGGCACAGGCGTTGCCCGCCGGCACACCGCTGTCGGCGATCCAGAACGAACTGGAACAGCTGCGCGCCCTGCTGCGCAGCGCTGCCGACGACGGCGCCTGCGCCACGATGTTGCAGATCGTGCTGGCGCTGCGCCTGTGGTGGGACAGCGACGGCATGGCGGCCGCCGACATCGACGCCATCGAAGCGGCACTGATGCAATGGCCGCAGCGCGCCGACGCCCCGCAAGAGCGGGCGCAACGGGCCGATGTTCACGAGCTGCTGGCCTACCTGCGCTTCGGTGCCGGCGACGTGCCGGCAGCGCGTGTGCACGCCCAGCAAGCCCTGCACTGGGCCGCTGAGGCTGCCGCACCGCGGGCACGCGCGCTGCTGCGCCAGGCCTGGATCGAACTGGCCAGCTACCAGGCCCCACCCGCGCTGGCCGGCAGCTTGCAGGAGGCCCTGGCGCTGGCCCGGTGCAGCGACGACAAGCCCACCCAGGCCCGCGTGCTGCACCAGCTGGCGGTGCTGGAGCTGGCCACCACCGAAGACCTGCAGCGCACAGACACGCTGCTGAAGGAGGCACAGGACCTGTGGTTGCAGCTGGGCTACGGCGCCCTGGCCGCGTCGCGCCAGCGCAGCCGGGCCGAGCTGCTGCACCGCCAGTGCCGCTGGGCCGAGGCCATCGCCATCTACGACGCGTGCGAAGCACGTGCCCGCAGCAGTGGCGACTGGGTCGGCCTCATCGACAGCGCGCTGTTGCGCGGGCTGGCTTTCGCGGGTCAGCGGCGCTGGGCCGATGCGGCGGCTTCATTGGTCCTGTGCGCCCGCGTGGCCTGGCAGCGACACCACGCGCATGGCCTGGCCTACGCGGTTTGGCACCAGACCCGGGTGCTGGCGCGGCTGCGTCGGCCCGAAGCCGCGGCGCTGCTGCTGGGCTTTGCGCAGGTCTACTGGCGCCAGCACATCGGCCCCCTCAGCCCCGGCAGCGAGAAGCACGTGCGCCGCATGCGGGCACTGCTGGCCGCGCAGGCCGGTGCGGCACTATCCCGCCAATGGGAAGCCCAGGGCGCCACACTGACGCCCACACAGGCGATGGCCTGGGCCGAGGCCGAGGCCGGGGCCGGGGCGGCCGCAGCGTAGCGCAGCGCACCATTGAATCCGGGTTGAATGCCTGCCCTTCGTCCCCATCTTTGGAGCTGAACCTGGAGAACGACATGAAACAAGCCTCATCACGTGCCACCACTGCCGGCCTGCCGGCCAAGCGCGCCTTGCTGGTGCTGGCCGCCGCACTGCCCCTGCTGGCCGCCAGCGTGTGGCTGAAGCCTGCGCATGCGCAGACCACGGCCGCCGGCGAATGGACCGAGGCCGAGGTGCGCAAGGTCGACCGCGACGCCGGCAAGCTGACGTTGAAGCACGCCGAGATCAAGAGTCTGGACATGCCGGCGATGACGATGGTGTTCCAGGCGCGCGACAAGGCCATGGTCGAAGGCCTGCAGCCGGGCAGCAAGATTCGCTTTCGCGCCGGCCGCGAAAGCGGGCAGTACATGGTGATGGAGATCCAGAAGGCGCCGTGATGCCCGTCTTTGACGCCGACCCGCAGCGGCGGATGGCCGCGTGAGCACGGGTGCGGCGGCTCCAGCGGCCTGCGCCGTCGCTGGCTTCAGCTTCGCCGTGGCCGACATGACCTGCGCCAGCTGTGTGGGCCGCGTCGAAAAGGCCTTGCTGAAGACGCCTGGCGTGGCGTCGGCCAGCGTCAACCTGGCCACCGAGAACGCCACCGTCAGCGGCGTGCACGGCACTGCGCTGGCGCCCCTGGTGGCCGCCAGCGTGCAGGCGGTGCAGGCCGCCGGCTACCGCGTGCCCACGCGCACGGTGCAGTTGCAGGTCAGCGGCATGACCTGCGCCAGCTGCGTGGGCCGCGTAGAGAAAGCGTTGCTGGCCTTGCCCGGCGTAACGGCCGCCAGCGTCAACCTGGCCACCGAAACGGCCGAAGTGCAGGCCTACAGCGGCAGCGTCGACGACGACGCCTTGGTGCGCGCGCTGCATCAGGCCGGTTATGAAGCGCAGGTGTCCACCGACGACGACGCCACTGCCGTGCGCGACGCGCCGGCGGCCCCGGTGTGGCCGCTGCTGGCAGGTGTTGCGCTGTCGCTGCCGCTGGTGCTGCCGATGCTGGGCATGCTGGCCGGCAAGCACTGGATGCTGGACGGCTGGCTGCAGTGGGCGTTGGCCACACCGGTGCAGTTCTGGCTGGGCGCGCGCTTCTACCGCGCCGGCTACAAGGCACTGCGCGCCGGCGCCGGCAACATGGACCTGCTGGTGGCCATCGGCACCAGCAGCGCTTACGGCCTGAGTGTGTTCGAGTGGCTGCGCACGCGCGACCCGCACCAGCTGTACTTCGAGGCCTCGGCGGTGGTCATCACCCTGGTGCTGCTGGGCAAGTGGATGGAAGCACGCGCCAAGCACCAGACCACCGAGGCCTTGCGCGCGCTGCAGGCGCTGCGGCCTGCCGTGGCCCGCGTCAGGCGCGGCCCGCCCGGCGCCGTGGTCGAGCTGGAGATACCGCTGGCGCAGGTGCAGGTGGGCGACCGCGTGGTGGTGCGGCCCGGTGAAAGCGTGGCCGTGGACGGCTGCATCGAAGAGGGCGCCAGCCATGTCGACGAGTCGCTGATCACGGGTGAAAGCCTGCCCGTGGCCAAGGCGGTGGGCGACAACGTCACCGGCGGCGCGGTGAATGGCGAAGGCCTGCTGCTGCTGCGCACCACGGCGGTGGGTGCCGAGAGCACGCTGTCGCGCATCGTGCGCATGGTGGCTTCGGCGCAGGCCAAGAAGCCGCCCATTCAGCGCCAGGTGGACCGCGTGAGCGCGGTGTTCGTGCCCGTGGTGCTGGTGTTGGCCCTGTTCACGCTGCTGGGCTGGGGCCTGGGTTGGGGGATCGGCGCGCACGACTGGCACGCCGGCATCCTGAACGCGGTGGCGGTGCTGGTGATTGCCTGCCCCTGCGCGCTCGGCCTGGCCACACCCACGGCCACGATGGTGGGCACCGGCGCGGCAGCACGGCGCGGCATCCTGATCAAGGACGCCGAGGCGCTGGAGGTGGCGCACCGCCTGAAGGTGGTGGCATTCGACAAGACCGGCACGCTCACCGTGGGCCGGCCGCAACTGGTGGCGCTGCTGCCGTGGCCCGACGACGCCAGCCGCACGCTGCGCCTGCGACAGGCCGCTGCGCTGCAGGCCGGCAGCGAGCACCCGCTGGCGCGCGCCGTGCTGCTGGCGGCGCAAGCCGAAGGCGTGCCGACGGACCCTGCGCAAGGCGTGCAAGCGGTGGCCGGCCTGGGGCTGCAGGGGCGGCTCGAAGACCAGGCGCTGCAACTGGGCAGCAGCCGCTACATGGCCAGCCTGGGGGTCGACCTCTCGGCCCTGCAGCAGCAGGCCGAAGCCCAGACGGCACAGGGGCGCACGGTGTCGTGGCTGGCGGGCGCTTCAACCGCTGCACCGGCAGGCGCTGAGACAGCCCATGGCGCCGCGCCCGCAGGCCCGCCGCAACCGCTGGCCCTGCTGGCGCTGATGGCGTTCGGCGACGAAATCAAGCCCGAAGCGGCACAGGCCGTGAAGGACCTGCAGGCACTCGGTGTGCACACCGTGCTGGTCACTGGCGACAACCCGCGCAGCGCCGCGGTGGTGGCGCAGCAACTGGGCATCACCGATGTGCGCGCCGAGGTGCTGCCGCAGGAAAAAGCCGCCATCGCGCAGCAATTGCGCAGCCAATACGGGCCGGTGGCGATGGTCGGTGACGGCCTGAACGACGCGCCGGCGCTGGCCGCGGCCGATATCGGCATTGCCATGGGCAGCGGCACCGACGTGGCGCAACACGCCGCCGGCATCACGCTGATGCGCGGCGACCCTGCGCTGGTGGCCGAGGCCATCGACCTGTCGCGCCACACGGTGCGCAAGATCCATCAGAACCTGTTCTGGGCCTTCATCTTCAACGCCATCGGCATCCCGCTGGCGGCCGCGGGCCTGCTGACGCCGGTGGTGGCCGGCGCGGCAATGGCCTTCAGCAGCGTCACGGTGGTGAGCAACGCGCTGCTGCTGCGGCGCTGGAGGGGCCGCAGCGCGCAGGCACAGCGCGGTCAGAAATAACGCGCGGTGCCGCCGTATCAACGCGCCCTCAGCACGCGCCCGGCCCGCGCGCCGTTGCGCTGGCCGTCCTGCAGCACCATCTGCCCGTTGACCAGCACATGCACGAACCCGGCAGGGTGCACAGCCGGCGTGGTGATGCTGGCGCGCTCCTGCACCGACGTGGCGTCGAACACCACCACGTCGGCGAAAGCACCCACCTGCAGCAGCCCGCGCTCGCGCAGCCCCAGGCGCGCGGCAGGCCTGCCGCTGATGCGGTGCACGGCTTCGGGCAGCGTGAGCACAGCGCGATCGCGTGCGTAATGGCCGAGCAGCCGTGCCGTCCAGCCGTATCCGCTGAGCGAGCCGATGGTGTCTTTCAGCGGCCCCTGGCGCGACACGGCCAGGGTGTCGGACATGACGCTGCACTGCGCCTGTTGCAGGCACATGCAGATGTCGGCGTCGTCGAAATTGCGCGAGGTCCACATCAGCTGCGGCATGCCCTCGCCCTCGTCCAGCAGCAGGTCCAGCACTGCGTCGTACGGGTCTTGCTGGCGCAGGCGGCCGATGCTGTCGAAATCGATGCCCACCAGTTCAGGGTGCGCCAGCGAGCGCAGCAGCACGATGCGCGACCACAGGCCGGCGCTGACCAGGCGCCAGATCGGGCGCGGGTTGTGCTTCATGCGCTCGCGTTGCACGGCATCGCGCAAGCGCGCCAGCGTGGCCGCCGTGCCGCCCTCGCGCGCCCACGCCGGCAGCACCGAGACCACCACCGTGTGCGCCCAGTCGTGCGGG
>JBBQMM010000031.1:0-17202 GCA_038328935.1 Burkholderiales bacterium | reverse complement strand
AAGGTGGTGCTGGACGGCGGTGCCTTCGTGCTGCCCATCGTGCACGATGTGATCCCGGTCAACATGAACACGCTGCGGCTGGAGGTGATGCGCGGCCGCGACAAGGCGCTGATCACCAAAGACCGCATGCGCGTGGACGTGATTGCCGAGTTTTATGTGCGCGTGGCGGCCACGCCCGTGGCCGTGGCCACCGCTGCCCAGACGCTGGGCCTGCGCACCATGGAGCCCGCGCAACTGAAGGAACTGGTCGAAGGCAAGTTCGTCGACGCGCTGCGCACCGCAGCAGCCGAGATGACGATGGAAGAGCTGCACGAAAAGCGCGGCAGCTTCATCAAGCGCGTGCGCGAATCGGTGGCTGAAGACCTGACCAAGAACGGCCTGGAGCTCGAAGCCGCTTCCTTGACGCAGCTGGACCAGACCGGCATGGAGTACTTCAACCCCAGCAACGCTTTCGACGCCGAAGGCCTGACGCGCCTGACCGAGCAGATCGAGCACCGCAAGAAGCAGCGCAACGATGTCGAGCAGGACACCCTGATCGCCATCCGCAACAAGAACCTGGAAGCCGAAAAGCTCAGCCTGGGCATCGACCGTGAAAGTGAATACGCGCGGCTGACGCAGCAGCGCGAAGTCGAGATCGCGCGTGCCCGCCAGCGTGCCGAGGTCAGCACCGAACGCGCGCAACGCGAACAAGAGTCCGAAGGCGCGCAGATCAGCGCCAAACAAACCATCGAGACCGCGCGCATCCGTGCCGACCAGACGCTGGAGCAGGACCGCATCGGCAAGGAACGCGCGATTCAAAGCGCCGAGATCGAACGCCGCATGTCGCTGGAACTGGCCGAGCAACAGCGCGCCATTGCGGTGGCGCGCGAGAGCAAGGCGCAGAGCGAAGCGCAGGCTGAAGCCGAGATCGCGCGTGCGCAGGCGGTGTCGGCCGAAGAGAAGGTGTTCACCGCGCGCGAAGTGGAGATGGCAGAACGCAAGAAGTCCATCGACCTGATCGGCGCCGCGCAGACGGCCGAGCGCGAGGCGCTGCGCCTGACCAGCGCAGCGGCGGCCGAGAAGTCGGCCAGTGCGGACCGGGGTGCGGCCATCGTGGCGCAGGCCACCGCCGATGCCGATGCCGACAAGATCCGCACCCTGGCCAGCCGCTTGCGCGCCGAGATGGAGGCCGAGTCCCTGCGCGGCATGAACGAAGCCCACAACATGCTGTCAGCCGATGCCCGGGCTTCGGCGCTGCGCATGCGGCTGGTCGAAAAGGCCGAAGCCATCATCCGCGAATCGGTGCGGCCGATGGAGCGCATCGAGGGCATCAAGATCTTGCACGTCGATGGGCTGGGTGGCGGCGGCGGCGGCCACAACGGCATCGGCGACGGCAATGGCGGCGGCTTTGCCGACGGCGTGGTGAATTCCGCGCTGCGCTTCCGCGCCCAGGCGCCGCTGGTGGACCAGTTGCTGAAAGAAATCGGTCTGGACGGCGGCGACCTGGGCCGCATCACGGCCGGGCTCACCAGCACGCAGGCGCTGCCACCCGCCGCGCCGAGGGCGAAGGACTGATATGAACCCCCAAGCTCACTGTCATTCGCGGCCTGGCGGGCACGCCGAAAGGCGCTGGTCAGCCACTCACAAGCGCGCAGGCGCTTGCGCGGCGCAGACTCAACCTGCAGGGCGGGCGCTGGCTCCCTTGAGGTGGCTCGGCGGGAGGCTCCGTTGATCAAGGTCTACGTCTCGAGCGTCATCGACGCCAGTGCTGACAACGTCTGGCAGCGCATCCGCGACTTCAATGCGCTGCCGCTGTGGCATCCGGCCATTGCAGACAGCCGCATCGAGAACAACGAGCCTAGCGACCGCGTGGGCTGCATCCGCCATTTCCACACCCGCGATGGCGGCATGATCCGCGAGCGGCTGCTGGGGTTGAGCGACTACGACTACAGCTGCAGCTACGAGATCCTGGAAAGCCCGATGGGCGTGGACAACTACGTGGCGACGTTGAAGCTGACCCCCGTGACCGATGGCAACCGCTGCTTTGCCGAGTGGAGCGCCGAGTTCGACTGCGCCGAAGGCCGCGAGCGCGAACTGACCGACACCATCGGGCTGGGGGTGTTCCAGGGTGGCCTGGATGCGCTGAAACGTCATTTCGGCCGGCGCTGAGCACGCTGCAGAAGTCGCCAGCGCCGTGCTGCAAAAAGTAGTTCGCTCCACCATCATCGACGCGCCCATCGAGCGCGTGTGGGCCGTGCTGCGCGACTTCAACAGCCACGACCAGTGGCACACCGCGGTCGACCAGAGCCGCATCGAAGGACTTGAGCGCAGCGACCAGGTGGGCTGCGTGCGCAGCTTCACGCTGCAAGACGGCAACCGCATCCGCGAGCAGTTGCTGACGCTGGACGACCGCGAGCACAAGAGCACCTATTGCATCGTCGAGGCCAGCGTGCCGCTGCAGCGCTATGTGGCCGCGGTGACGCTGAAGCCGGTGACCGATGGCAACCGCACCTTCTGGCACTGGGAGTCCACGTTCTCCACGCCACCGGGCATGGAACGCGAACTGCGTGACCTGGTGGCGAGCGGCGTCTACGAAGCCGGCTTTGCCAACCTGCGCCAGCACCTGGCGCTGGGGGCCGACCAGCTGCCGCGCGGCGCCCAGCCCATGCCCACCGCGCTGCCGGTGGCGACGCGCCGCACGGTATTGCACGGCTACGGCGGACCAGAGGGGTTGCAGGCCGAAAACGGCATCGCACCGGCTCCCGGCGCTGGCGAGGTGCGCATCCGGCAGCGCGCCATCGGTGTCAACTATTTCGACGTCTACCTGCGCAAAGGCTGGATGCCCGGGCTGCTGCCCCTGCCCGGCACGCCGGGCATGGAGGCCGCAGGCACCGTGATCGACGTCGGGCCCGGTGTCAATGGCCTGTTGCCCGGCGACCGCGTGGCCTACCTGGGCCCGCAGCCGGGTGCCTATTGCAGCGTGCGCTGTGTGCCCGCGGCGTGGGTGGTGCGCCTGCCCGCTGCAGTGGAAGACGACACCGCAGCGGCGTTGCTGCTCAAGGGCCTGACCGCCGACATGCTGCTGCACGACCTGGGCCGCGTGGGCCCGGGCACCCGTGTGCTGCTGCACGCCGCAGCCGGTGGCGTGGGCCTGCTGGCGGCGGCATGGGCGCGGCGGCTGGGCGCCACCGTGATCGGCACTTGCGGCAGCGAAGACAAGGCCCGCATCGCACGCGACCACGGCTGCCAACACGTCATCGTCACCCGCGACTACCGCTTTGCCGACGAGGTGCAGCGCATCTGCGGCGGCGCCGACGTCATCATCGACGGCCTGGGCGACGCCGCGCGCGAACAGAATTTCCAAGCACTGGCGCCCTGCGGCCACTGGATCAGCCTGGGCCAGGCCAGTGGCGCGCTGCAAACGCTGGACCCGAACCAGCTGGTGCACAAGTCGGCCACCTTCTCGCGACCGGTGGTGTTTGCCTACGTGTCGTCGCCGGCGCAGCTGCTCGGCCGCACGCAGCGCCTGTGGGCGGCCCTGGCCGATGGCAGCATCAGGCAGCCCCTGATCGAGCGCTACACGCTGGACGCGGCCGACCAGGCGCATGCAAGGCTGGAGTCGCGCCTGTCGGTCGGCTCGCTGGTCTTGGTGGCCTGATCACGAAGCCGCCCACACCAACCCGCGGGCTTGAACCTGGAAACCGCAGTTGACCGCTTCTCTCCGCTCGCTACACCGCATGGCTTCTGGCTTTCGCACCCACGACCATCTTCACCTTTTGGGTGACAGCGCTAGGCACCCGACTGAGCCACACTCGCGCACGCTGGCGCACGCTGGCGGCGTTGCTCCTCCTCGCGGGCATGAGCCCGCAGCGTCGTAGCGCCTTGCCAGCGCACCCCATCGCGGCCCACTCGGGCGCGCCCAACTGCGGTTTCCAGGTTGAAGGAACAAGACGACCATGATCCACGGCATGAACCACTTCACCATCACGGCCGAGAGCCGCGAGGCCACGCTGGGCTTTTATTGCGGCCTGCTGGGCTTGAAGGAAGGCCAGCGGCCCGAGCTGGGCTTCCCGGGTGCCTGGCTGTATGCACAGGGCAGCCCGCAAGCCGTGTTGCACATTTACTGGGACCGCCCCATGCCCAGCGGCCGCACGGGCGTCATCGACCACCTGGCCTTCACCTGCAGCAACCTGAAGGCCGTGAAGGCACGCTTCGATGAAGCCGGCCTGAAGTACGACCTGCGCCAGCAGCGCGACTCCGGCACCTGGCAGTTGTTCAGCTTCGACCCCAACGGGGCCAAGGTGGAGCTTGACTTCGACGCCTCGGAAGCGCCGTAGCCCGGATACTTCGCCAGGACCGCAGTTTTGCGAGTCCTTGCCGAGGTGAACAGGTGCAAGTCCGTCGCACCCGATCTGGTTTCGCGCCCCACCACTCGACACCTACGGTATCGCAGCTTCGGGCGCCACGTGCACCAGCACCGGGCCCTGGGCCTGGCCCGTGACGGCTTCGGCGACGCTGCCCATGCGCGCGCGCGCACCGGCACCGGGGCGGTTGCGCGACAACACCAGCAGGTCGGCGCCGCAGCGCACCGCGGCGGCCAACAGGGCATCGGCAGCGCGGCCTGTGACCACCTCGCCACGGACATCGGCATGCACCTGCTGCGCCGCTTGCACCGCAACGGCCAGGGCCATTGCGGCCTGGGTCTGCGCGGCTGCACCGGCGGCCACGCACACCACCTGCAAAGGCAGTTGGCAGGCAGCCGCCAGGGCCGCCGCAGAGGCCACGCAGGCGGCGTCGGGCGCCTGCGGGTCCACGCCCACCATCACGCGTGTGCGCCACAACGCAGTGGCACGCGGCGTCACCAGCACGCTGCAGGGCGCGTGTGCAACCACCTGGGTGACCATTTCACCCACCAGCAGACGCGACAGAAAACTGCGCTTGCCGCGACGCCGCGTCACCAGCAGGTCGGCGCGGGCAGTCTTGGCTTCGGCCACGATCTCCGCCGCCAGATCGGCACCGCGGCGCACGCGCGGCGACAGCACCACGCCCAGTGCCCGGGCGGCGGCCTGCAGGGCCTGGATGCGCTGGGCGGTTTCGGCATCGGCCTTCAACGCCAGTTCGGGCGCCAGCATCTCGAACTCGGCGTTGCTCAGCATCGGCAACACCACCGCCAACGGCAGGCCGCAGCGCTGCGCCAGGGCCAGCGCCAGGGCTTCGGCGCCGGCGTCGAAATCCGTGTGCTCGGTGGCCAGCAGCAGGCGCAGAAAAGGTTGTGCAGTCGCCATCGGCTCAGTGGCCCCCGGAAATCAGGCCCGACGCCGCCAGCAGCACCACCGCCACTTCGGCCAGGCACAGCCAGACGTAGGCCTTGTCGCCGCGCCGGGCATACAGCGGCACCAGTGCCAACAGACACAGCACCGAACAGCCCGCCAGGATGGCGATGCCCACCAGCCCCACCACATCACCCTTGAACACCAGCGCCAGCCAGCCCCAGCCGGTGGGCATCTGCGTTTGCTCCAGGTAGCGGGCCACCGGCAGCGACCACAGCTCCGGCAGGCGCTGCAACGGCACCTGCGACTCCAGCAGGCCCGTCACGTAGGCGGCAAAACTGGCCACCAGCACCACCAGACCGATGCGGGTGCCCCAGTCCAGCAAGCTTGCATAGCGCAACTGCTCGGTGCTCTGCTCGGTGCTCTGCTCGGTGCTTTGCTCAGCAGCGGGCCCGTCCAGGGCCGGGTCGCGACGGTCACTCGTCATGGCCAGACCCCCAAACCCTTCGACAGTGCGCGCAGCCCTGCAAACAGCAGCACGCCGATCACCAGGCGGCGGATGACTTCGCCCTTCAGCACGCCGAGCAGGCGCGCGCCGATCTTGGCGCCCAGCATCATGCCCACCACCGACGGCACGGCAATCATCGGCAGCACCGCGCCACGGTTGATGTAGACCCAGGCCGCCGCCGAGTCCACCAGCGACAGCACCAGCCCGGATGTGCCCGCCGCCACCTTCACCGGCGCGCCCATCAGCAGATTCAGCGCCGGCACGTTGGCCCAGCCCGCACCGATGCCAAACATGCCGGCCAGCACACCGATGCCCAGAAACAAGGCCAGCCCCGGCACCGTACGGTGCACCTGCCACTGGACGATGCGGCCCGTTGCGCCGTCGATGAAGATGCCGTTCAGTGCGAGCGCCTGCGACAGTGCGTCGGGCTGCTGCACGTCAGGAAACTCTGACTTCTTTGCCGTGAGCATCAGCACCACGATGCCCAGCACCAGCGCGCCCAGCAGAATTTGCACGATGTGGGCCGGCATCGCCAAACCCAGCATCGCACCCCCGATGGAGGAAGCCGACGCCAGCACCGCCAGCGGCAACGCCAGCCGCAGGCTGCCCAGCCCGCCGCGCAACAGCATGGGCCCGGCCGACAGTGCGCTGGCCAGCGCCACCAGCAAGCCGGCGCCGCGCACGAAGTCGAGGTGGAAGGGAAAGAAACTGCCGACGATGGGCACGAACAGCGTACCGCCGCCAATGCCCGCCGGCACCGCGACGATGCCCATCAGGAAGCACACGACGAACAGCGCCAGGGGCCATACCCACCAGGGCACGCCGGCAGTGGCGACGGCGGTGCCGGGGGCGGTTGCAGACGCTGCCACCGCCTGCGCCGCGGTAGCCGCATCGGGCGCTGCTGCCAGTGCGCCGGCAGCCGCCAGCACCAGCAGCAAGGCCAGCACGGCTGCCGCCCGGGCTCCTCGCCGCATCAAGACACCGCTTGGTAGTACAGGTTCTGCGGGTGGTTGGCCTGCGCAAAGAAGAACCAGCGCTCGGCCAGCAAGCCCAGGTATTGAACCAGAAAGGCAAAGCCAAAAAGCGCCGGGCTGCCGGTGGCCAGACCACCCCACAGCAACACCAGCGGCAACACGAAGGCGCCCACGATGAAGCCCCACTTCACCCGCCGCAGCGCACCCGGTGAACGGCCGTGGAAAAACTCGCGCGTGTTGAACGAGCCGCCCATGAAGCCCATGGACTTCTGCACCACCTTCGGGTGCCGTATGCCCAGCGCAGTCTGCACCGTGGACTTCGGCTTCAGCCGCGCATTGCGCAGCAGCGACAGGCTGCGAGTGACCCAGCCGGCGAGCGTGAAGAACAGCGCACACGCTGCAAAAGCCGGCGTCAACGGCACGGCATTGAAAGCCGGGCCATGCGAAGACAAGGCGGCTGCCAACGTGAAGCCCGACGCCAGGCCGAGCAGCGTGAGGTTGACCAGCGTGAAGGCGCTCGCCCATTCCTGCAGGAACCGCACCGACGCGTAGATCATGGCGGTGCAGACAAACAGCGCCGCGCAGGCCAGCGCCGTCAACAGCCCGACTCCCATCGTGCCGCCGCGGCCGCCGAGATGCAGCCAGGTCCACAACAGCAGCAGCGCCATGAACAGGGGCAACGCAATCACCTCGCGCGACAGCCATGAGGTGCGCCACATGGTGGCCGTGCGCCAGGCACGCTCAGGCCGGCCCAGGTGGAAGAACGAGGCCACGAGACCCCCGCCGGTGAGCACCAGCGCCACGCCGCCGCCCAGCACGAAGAAGTTCCGCTCCTGGGCGTCGTAACCGAAGCCGGCCAGCTCTGCGCCCCACAGCGCGATGAACAAACCCTGCGCAGCGCCGCACAGGGTGGTTAGAAAGATGACGGAGAAGGCTGGGTTCATGGTCTTGCGCCCTCTCCCTGCGAGGGGAGAGAGGGAGGGTCAGGTTGCGTAGTCTTCGCGCCCGCCGCCCTGGTCAGGCGTTTGGGGTTGCTTGCGGTCGATCTTCAGCGGGTTGTCGACGCGCACCAGGTCTTCGGCGTGCACCTTCATGTCGGTGCGGCGGCGCGGCAGGTAATGATTCGCCGGGCGGGTGTTCCATTCGGGCATCAGCGCGTAGCCGCCACGGTCGCGGATGGCCACCGACACCTCGCTGTCGGGGTCGTGCACATCGCCGAACAGCCGCGCATTGGGCGGGCAGGCCAGCACGCAGGCGGGCTTGCGTTCAGCAACGGGCAGGTCCTGGTCGTGGATGCGGTCCACGCACAACGTGCACTTGCTCATCACCTTGCGCTCGTCGTCCATCTCGCGTGCGCCGTAGGGGCAGGCCCAGGCGCAGTATTTGCACCCGATGCACTTGTCCACGTCCACCAGCACGATGCCGTCTTCGGCGCGTTTGTAGCTGGCGCCGGTGGGGCACACCGGCACGCAGGGCGGGTCTTCACAGTGCAGGCAGCTTTTCGGGAAGTGCACCGTCTGCGTGTTCGGGTACTCGCCCACCTCGAAGGTCTGCACGCGGTTGAAAAAGGTGCCCGTGGGGTCGGCGCCGTAGGGCCGGTCGTCCACCAGCGGGCCGGCCGCGCCCGAGGTGTTCCACTGCTTGCAGCTGGTGACGCAGGCGTGACAGCCGACGCAGACGTTGAGGTCGATGACCAACGCAAGTTGTGTCACAGCTTGCCCTCCTGATTCGCGAGCTGAGTCATCAGCTTGCCCTCCTGATTCGAGAGCTGAGTCATCAGCTTGCCCTCCTGGTTCACGAGCTGTGTCACAGCTTGCCCTCCTTGAACTTGCCCAGGCCAAGGCCCGCCATCCAGTTGCGCCGCTTCGGCGCTGCCGCCATGCCCGGCACCATGCCCATCGCAGCACCGGCCTGCGGCCAGCTGATGGGCTGCTCTTCGGGCCCGGCCGGATAGATGCGCACGCGCACGTCGTACCAGGCGGCCTGGCCGGTGATGGGGTCGCTGTTGGAAACAGTGCCACCGCCCGCGGCAGGCAGCTCTTCACATATCAGGTGGTTGAGCAAAAAGCCCTTGCGCGATTCGTTGGCGTCGGGCGCCAGGTTCCAGGCACCTGCGGCCTTGCCGATAGCGTTCCAGGTCCACACCGTGCCCGGCTCTACCGCTTCACTGGTGCGGCACATGCAGCGCACCTTGCCCCAGGGCGACTCCACCCACATCCAGCCACCGTCGGCAATGCCGGCGGCGAGCGCGGTGGCGGTGTTGACGAACAGGTAGTTGTGCGCGTGGATCTGCCGCAGCCAGGCGTTTTGTGAATCCCACGAGTGGTACATCGCCATCGGTCGCTGTGTCACTGCATTCAGCGGGTAGCGTGTAGTGTCGGTGGCCTGCTCTTCCAGCGGTGCGTAGTAAAAAGGCAGTGGGTCGAAGTAGGTGGCCACGCGCTGGCGCAGCCGCTCTGGCGGCTGCTTGCCCCCCTGGCCCTGGGGTCGCTTGCCCTGCGCAGCCAGGCGGAAGCGCTGCAGGAACTCTGAATAGATGTGGATCACGATGGGGTCGCGGTCGCGGCGCAAACCGGCCCCTTGCGCCCAGCGCATGTAGCCGTCGTTCCAGTTGCGCATGTACTGGTGGCCGGGCTCCAGCCGGTAGTGAAAGACGCAGTTGTTCTTCTCGTACATCTCCCACTGCCTGGGGTTGGGCTCGCCGCGCAGGCTCTTCTCGCCGCCCTTGCCGCGCCAGCCGGCCAGAAAGCCGATGCCCGAACCCGGCGCGGTTTCATAGTTGACGATGAAGTCCGGGTAGTCGCGGAACTTGCGGCTGCCGTCGGCTGCGGTGAAGGCCGGCAGCTTCAGCCGGCCTGCCAGTTCCACCAGCACTTCCTGGAAGGGCTTGCACTGGCCCGTGGGCGGCAGCACGGGCACGCGCACGGCGTCCATGGGGCCATCGAATTCGCTGATGGGGCGGTCCAGCAGCGACATGCAGTCGTGCCGTTCCAGGTAGGTGGTGTCGGGCAGCACCAGGTCGGCGTAGGCCGTGGTCTCGCTCTGGAAGGCGTCGCACACCACCAGAAAAGGAATCTTGTACTGCCCGTCGGCATCACCGCCCACATGCTTGTCGTTCAGCATCTTGCGGATCTCCGACGTGTTCATCGTCGAGTTCCAGGCCATGTTGGCCATGAAGATCATCAGCGTGTCGATGGGGTATGGATCGCCACGCCAGGCGTTGGTGATGACGTTGTGCATCAGGCCGTGGGCCGACAGCGGGTGCTCCCAGGAGAAGGCCTTGTCGATGCGCACCGGTTCGCCATCGGCATCTACAAAAAGATCGTCAGGGCTTTCGGGCCAGCCCAGCGGCGCGCCGTTCAGCGGCGTGTCGGGCTGCACCGCCTCCGGGCCCTTCGGCGGGCGGGCGTTCGGCGGCACCGCGCGCGGGTAGGGCGCCTTGTGGCGAAAGCCGCCCGGCCTGTCGATGGTTCCCAGCAGACTCATCAGAATGGCCAGCGTGCGGATGGTGTGAAAGCCGTTGCTGTGTGCCGCCAGGCCGCGCATGGCGTGAAAGGCCACCGGGTTGCCGGTGACGCTGCCGTGCTGCTTGCCCCAGCTGTCGGTCCACGCAATCGGCAGCTCGATCTTCTGGTCACGCGCGGTGATGCCCATCTCGTGCGCCAACCGCCGAATGGTGGCCGCGGGGATGCCGGTGATGCCACTGGCCCAGTCGGCGGTGTACGGCTTGACGCGCTCTTCCAGCAACTGGAAGGCCGGCACCGCGGGCGTGCCCTGTTGCGGCCCGTCGGGCAAAACGAAGCGCCCCAGCAGTGCTGGGTCGGCGCCTTCGGTGTGGTCGGCCACCGGCTGCTGGCTCAGACGGTCCCACCAGTAGAAGTTGTGCGGGCGCAGCGGGTTGACGACATCGCCTTCGGTGTTGCGCAGCATGAGCCCGAAGTCGTCGCTCGCCTCGTCCTGGTTCACCAACTGGCCGGCGTTGGTGTAGCGGGCCAGAAAGTCGCGGTCGTACAGGCCCAGCGCGATGATCTCGTGCACCAGCGCCAACAGCAGCGCACCGTCGGTGCCCGGCTTGATGGGAATCCACTCGTCGGCAATGGCCGCGTAGCCCGTGCGTATCGGGTTGATGGCGATGAAGCGACCGCCGTTGCGCTTGAACTTCGACAGCGCCATCTTCATCGGGTTGGAGCTGTGGTCCTCCGCGGTGCCGATCATCACGAAGAGCTTGGCGCGCTCGAGGTCGGGGCCGCCGAATTCCCAGAACGAGCCGCCGATGGTGTAGATCATGCCGGCGGCCATGTTCACCGAACAGAAGCCGCCGTGCGCTGCGTAGTTGGGCGTGCCGAACTGGCGCGCGAACAGGCCCGTCAGCGCCTGCATCTGGTCGCGCCCGGTGAAGAGTGCGAACTTCTTGGGGTCTGTGGCGCGCAGGTGGCGCAGCTTGTCTTCCAGCATCTGGAAGGCTTCACTCCACTCGATGGGCTCGAACTGGTTGTCGCCGCGCTCGGCGCCGGCCTTGCGCTTCAACGGCTGCGTCAGCCGCGCCGGTGAATACTGCTTCATGATGCCCGAGCTGCCCTTGGCGCAGATGACGCCCTGGTTCAGCGGGTGCTCGGGGTTGCCGTCGATGTAGCGCACCTCGGGTCCGTTGACACTTTCACGCAGGTGCACGCGGATGCCGCAGCGGCAGGCGCACATGTAGCAGGTGGTGCACTTGACCTCGGTGCTGGCGCGCGGCAGCGGTGACGCGATGGGGTCGTGCAAGGGCTTCGAAGGCATGGCAGTTCCTGATGAGACAACCGAAGGAGCGCCGACGGCAGCAGAGCACCGCCATCCTAAGCGTTTGGGGCGATTTGAAAAAGTGGACAATTCGGTTCACCTTGACCCGTAAAAACGATCAACTATCCGTCGAGCGGCTGCGCTTGAACCTGCGCCAACTGGAGGTGTTCGTGGCCACCGCGCGCGCGGGTTCCACCCGCGGTGCGGCCGACCGCGTGGCGCGTTCGCAGTCGGCCGCCAGCGCGGCGCTGACCGAACTGGAATCCGCCCTGGGCGCGCCACTGTTCGACCGCGTGCGCCGCCGGCTGGTGCTCAACGACAACGGCCGCATGCTGCTGCCCAAGGCCGCTTCGCTGCTGGACCAGGTGGCCGAAGTGCAGCAACTGTTTGCCGGCCAGGGCAGGGGCCTTGCGGCCACGCCGCTGCGCGTAGCCGCCAGCCTGACCATCGGTGAGGTGCTGCTGCCCGACATCGTGGCGCGCTGGAAGCAGACGCACACCGCCAGCCCGGTGCAGATCGTCATCGGCAACACCAGCGAAGTGATACGCCGCGTGGCTGACTTCGACGTCGATCTGGGTTTCATCGAAGGCCCGCAAACCCACCCCGACCTGCGCGTGCGCCCCTGGCTGGCCGACGAGATGGTGCTGGTGGCCGCCCCCACGCACCCGCTGGCGCGCAAGCGCCATGTGGATGTGGCGGCACTGCGCAGCGCGCGCTGGGCGCTGCGCGAGCCGGGCTCGGGTTCACGCGAGGCGGTGGACCGCTGGCTGCTGGAGCACCTGGGCCCTGTCGATGTGGGCTTCGAGTTCGGCAGCACCGAGGCCATCAAGCGGCTGCTCGCCGCAGGCGCGGCGCTGGGCTGCGTGTCGCGCCTGGCGGTGGCATCGGCGCTGGCCGACGGCAGCCTGAAGGAGCTGCGCACCGGCCTGCCACCGGCGGCGCGGCGGCTGGCCATCGTGGTGCATCGCGACAAGCACCTGGGGCGTGGTGCGGAAGACTTTCTCAGCCTGTGCGCCAGCGCGATGCAGGTTTGAGGGCACCCGAAACGCTCACGCCCGCAAGAGCAGGCAGGCGCATCCGGGAAGACGCGATACACGCTGATGGCAGCGACGCACTGGCAGTGCGCCAGACAGCGCAACGCTGATAATTGACACCTGGGACGTGCACTTTAGACACATGATGAACACAAGCGTGAGCATGCCCATCAACAGCACCATGAACATGAAACCCGATCTGCGCACTGGCCTGGCCCTGCTGGGCACCTCGATCCTGATTCTGGCCGGTTGTGTCAGCCCACCGGCACCACCACCTGAAGCGCCACCGGTGGCGCAGGCCTGTCCGCCAGGTGTACCCGAAGGGGCGCGCTGCCTGCGCGGCCAGGACTCCGCCGCCTCGCATTACCTGATCGTGATGCCCGCGCAATGGAGTGGCGTGCTGGTCGTGCACGCACACGGCGGCCCTTCGCTGGGCCCGCCAAAGACCACGCGCGCAGACGAAGACATCAAGCGCTGGGCCATCACCGTGCGCGAAGGCCACGCTTGGGCGGGGTCCGTGTTCCGCCAGGGCGGTTTTGCCGTCACCACTGCCGCTGAAGACACCGAGCGCGTGCGCCGCATCTTTGTCGACCACGTGGCCAAGCCGCGCCGCACGCTGCTGCACGGCCAGTCGTGGGGCGCGATGGTGGCCACGCGCGCGGCCGAGCTGTACCCGAAGTCCTGGGAAGGCCTCTTGCTGACCAGCGGCGTGGTCGCCGGCCCGGCCAGCTACGACTTCCGCCTCGACCTGCGCGCCCTCTACCAGCACCTGTGCCACAACCACCCGCGTCCCGACGAGCCGCCGTACCCGCTGGCGATCGGCCTGCCGGCCGACAACAAGCTCACCAACGCCGAGCTGGCCAGGCGCGCCGATGATTGCCTGGGCACGGCCAAACCCGCAGCGCAGCGCAGCCCTGAACAAGCGCAAAAGCTCAAGACCATCGTCGACGTCTTGAAGATGCCTGAAAACTCGGTTGTCGGGCACCTCAACTGGGGCACCTTCACGCTGCGCGACGTCGTCAGCAAGAACGGTGGCGTCAGCCCCTTCGGCAACGAAGGCGTGCGCTACAAAGGCAGCGCCGACGACGACGCGCTGAACGCCGCCATACCGCGCTTCAAGGCCGACGCCACCGCCGTGGCGCGATTCGCTGCCGACGTCGACCACCACGGCCGCTTCGGCGTGCCCGTGCTCAGCGCACACGGCATTGGCGATTCAACGGTGTTCGTGGAGAGCAACGACACACTGCGCCAGCGCATGGTGGCGGCTGGCAACGGGCCGCGTCTGGTGCAGACCTTTGTCGACTCCCAAGAGCACAGCTACTGGGGCGACGCCTACTACCCGCCGCTGTTTGAAGCGCTGTTGATCTGGGTTGAAAAGGGGCAGAAACCCACGCCCGTGGGAATTGCCGATCGCTGCCGGCAACTGCGTGCAGCACAGCCGGCGGACTGTCGCTTCTTGCCTGACTACGTGCCCCAGCCGCTGGCATCGCGGGTGCTGCCGCGCTGAAGCCGGTCCGCATGCGGGATGAACCAATCCAGCTGCTCACGCAGCTTCACCACTTCACCCACGATGGTCAGGCAGGGCGACTGCAGCTTCGCCGCCGCCACCGCCTCGGCCACTGTGGCGAGCGTGGCGCAGACCACGCGCTGCTCGGGCAGCGTGCCTTTGCTGACCACCGCCACCGGGCAGCTTGCCGGCAAGCCGTGGGCCATCAACTCGCGCGCAATCAAGGGCAGGCCTGACAAGCCCATGTAGATGACCACCGTCTGGCGCGGCCTGGCCAGGCCGGGCCAGTCCAGATCGCAGCTGCCGTCCTGCAAGTGCCCGGTGACGAAGATGCAGCCTTGCGAGCAGTCGCGGTGCGTCAACGGGATGCCGGCGTAGGCCGCGACACCGTGTGCGGCCGTGATACCGGGCACGACTTCAAAGGGCAGCCCGGCGGCCGCCAGCGCCTGCAGCTCTTCACCGCCGCGGCCGAAGATGAAAGGGTCGCCGCCCTTGAGCCGCACCACGCGCCGGCCTGCGCGGGCCAGGCGCACCAGCAGCTCGTTGATGGTCTCTTGCGGCAAGTGGTGGTTGGACCGCTGCTTGCCAGCATAGATGCGCTCGGCCGCCGGGTTCACCATCGCCATCACGCCGGGGCCGACGAGGTTGTCGTAGACCACCACCTCGGCGCTGGCAATCAGGCGCGCCGCGCGCAGCGTCAGCAAGTCGGGGTCACCCGGGCCTGCGCCCACCAGTGCCACGGGCCATGGCTTGGGCGCCAGCGCGGTGCCGGGGGCGGCCGCAGCGGGCGCGGCAGCCGCGCTTTCATTCATCGCCAGCAGTCATCGCCAGCAGTCATCGCCAGCAGTCAGGCTGTTGAGGCCTCGCGTTGAGGCCTCGCGTTCAGGTATCGCGTTGAGGCATCGCGCTGAGTCATCACATTCAGTCATCGCTTTCGGCCTTCCAGAGCAGCCACTTCAACGTGCCCACACAGCCCGCCACGATGGCGGCCACGGCGATGAAGGAACCGATGGCCAGCGTCGACACGCCCGTCAGGCCCTGGCCTACGGTGCAGCCCAGCGCGGTGACACCCCCGAAGCCCATCAACACCGCGCCGATGAGCTGGCTGCGCAAATCGGCCAGCGAACCAAAGCCTTCCCAGCGAAAGCGCCCCGCCGCCAGTGCGTAGGCGGCGGCGCCGGCCACCATGCCCAGCACGCTGGCGATGCCGAAGGTCACGCGCAGCGACTGGTCGGTCCACAGCATCAGCAGCTCCAGCGTGTAGCCCACCGGGGCGACGAAGCTCAGCGATTCAACGGTGCGGGTGTTGGTGGCGAAGTAGACGTTCTCCAGCGTCTGCGGACTTTCGCCAAAGCCCAGGTGGCCGCTGACGTACCAGCCGCACACCACCAGCCCGCCGAGCGCGGCACCGCCCAGCATCTGGGCCGTGTTGGCACGAAATCCGCGGTCCTGAAACACGAGCGCCAGCAAGGCCAGCACCACCGCGCCCGCCGTCAGCATCAAGGCCTGCTGCGCCGGCAGCCCGAACAGCTGCGCAGCCGCCGTGGACAGGCCCTGGTCGGGCCAGCCACTGGCAGCGAGGTCGATGCGCACGGGGTCCAGCAGCGTCACGCGCCACTGGCCGAACAGGCCCTTCAGCGTCATGTACGAAGCCAGGCCCATGAACACCAGCACCACCAGCGAACGCAGGCTGCCTGCGCCCAGGCGCAGCAAATTCTTGTTCACGCAGCCGCCCGACAGCGTCATGCCCACACCAAACAGCACGCCACCCACCACCAGCGACAGCAGCGGCAACTGTGGCCGCAGCGCCACCGCTTTGGGCAGGTCCACCCAGCCTCCCAGGCGCAGCAGCGTGGCGCCGGCCATGGCCACCGCAATGGCCAGCAGCCACATGCGCACGCGGCCCCAGTGGCCCATGTTGACCACATCGGACAGGGCGCCCATGGTGCAGAAATTGACCCTTGAGGCCACTGCACCAAACACGAAGGCGACGGCAAAACCGCCGCCAACGACGACCGTGCTCAGGTCGGCAGGGGTTGCAGCCATGAGGTCTCTCAGGCCTTCTTCAGCAGGAAGTAGTAACGCCCGCCTTCTTCACCCGACGCCAGCAGGGTGTTGCCGGTGTGCCTGGCGAAGGTGGGCATGTCGTCGAGGGTGGCGCCGTCGGTGGACCAGACGCGCAACACCTGCCCGCTGGACAGCGCAGCCAGCGCCTTCTTGGTCTTCACGATGGGCATCGGGCAAGGCAGGCCCGAGGCGTCGAGTTCTTGATCAAAGTGCATGCAGGTTTCCCAAAGCCGGCCGAAAATGGCCGGCTACCCCCCAATTGTCCAGGAGACTCACCATGAACCACACTTCGCACACTTGGCGCACTTCACCCACGTCGCGCTTTTCACAGCCCCTGGCCGCGCTGCGCCACCTGCTGCTGGTGGCCGTGATGACGTTGACCAGCGCAGTCGGCTGGGCCCAGGACACGGTGGTCTACCACGTCAACGACACCGCAGCCCAGGCGCTGGGCACGCTGCGCAACATCCGCAACCACCTCGACACCGACCCCACGGCCAAGATCACGGTGGTGACGCACGCCAACGGCGTGGACTTCCTGATGGAGGGCGCGAAGGATGCCAACAATGCGCCTTTTTCCGGCACCGTGGCCGCGCTGGTGAACCGCGGCGTGAAGTTCGAGGTGTGCGAGATCACGCTGAAGAACCGCAACCTGAAGAAAGAACAGTTCATTCAGGAAGCCGAGTTCACGCCCTCGGGCGTGGTGCGGTTGACCAAGCTGCAAAAAATGGGCTTTGCCTACATCAGAACCTGAGTCCGCTCTGCCCTGCCCGCCTGCACTGCCTGTTCTCACTGTCCGTCCGCACCGTCCGTCTGCACCGTCCGTCTGCACCAGCGATCAACACCGCCCCGAGCGCCGGCTCCGCGGCTGCAGCTTGTCCAGTTCTGCCAGCTGCTGTTTCAGCAGGATCAGCAGCGTGCGGGCATGTTCAACCGGCATGCGCAAGCAGCTGGCGGGGGCTTCGTCGTCGCGCGCTGCGCGGGCCATCACCAGGGCGTCGACATGGATCTCGACCATGCCCTTGTCGTGCCTCATCGACTTCAAACGCTGCACTTCGATGTCATAGGGCTTCACGCGCATTTCTCC
>JBBQMM010000030.1:0-17227 GCA_038328935.1 Burkholderiales bacterium | reverse complement strand
TTCGTGCGCTCCGTGCCCATGCTGGGCATCGGGGTCGTGCGCCACCGCCGTTTGCGCCCGGTCGTGCATGCCTTTGAATACCCGACCTACTTCCTGATGCTGCCGATGCGCAGTCTCGGGCAGCCCGGCGCGGCCTCAGCCACCGCACTGGCGCGCAACCGCGCCGGTTTGCTGAGCTTTCACGATGCCGACCACGGCGACGGCCGCGGCGATGCCCTGGAGTGGCTGGACGAACTGCTGCACCGCGAAGGCGTGCACGATGCGCGCGGCGAGGCTTGGCTGCACACCTACCCGCGCGTGGCGGGCTACGCGTTCAAACCCGTGAGCTTCTGGTACTGCCACCGGCAGGACGACAGCCTGGCAGCGGTGGTGGTGGAGGTGAACAACACCTTCGGTGAACGGCACTGCTATTTGCTCAGCGGGCCGCAGCTGGCCTTCGGGCGCGAGCAGGAAGCCACCAAGGTGTTTCACGTCTCGCCTTTTTGCTCGGTGCAGGGCCGTTACCGGTTTCGTTTCATGCGCACGGCCGAGCGCACCGTGGCGCGCGTGGACCACGACAACGATGAAGGGCCGCTGCTGCAAACCAGCGTCAGCGGCCACCTCGTCGCTTTGACGGCCCGTTCGGTGCGGCGGGCGTTTTTCGGCACGCCGTTGATGGCGCTGGGTGTGTTGGCGCGCATCCACTGGCACGCCCTGCAGCTTTGGAGCAAGCGCGTGCCGTTCTTTCGCAAGCCCGAGCCTCCGCGGGCCTTCACCAGCCGCTGAGCCTTCTTCAAGTCCACAGCGTTGCGCCAACCGCCCTTCTAACCCATGCCCAGTTTCATGACCTTCACGAACGCCCAGACGGCCACCGCCCGCCTTGCCCTGCCACCCGCTGCGCCGCCCGCAGCGCGGGTCGTTTTGGGGCTGCTGCAGCGCTTGCAGCACGGCTCGCTGGACTTGCAACTGCCCGATGGCACTGTGATGCACCTGGGCCAGGGCGCAGCGGACGGCCGGCGAGCGGCGTTGCGCCTGCACGACTGGCAGGTCTGTGGCGCCGTGCTGAAAAGCGGCGACATCGGCTTTGCCGAGAGCTGGATTGCAGGCCACTGGAGCAGCCCCGACCTGGTGACGCTGCTGACGCTGTTCATCGCCAACCGGGACACCATCGAAAAGGCCATCTACGGCAGCTGGTGGGGCCGGCTCGCGTACCGCATCAGGCACCTGCGCAACCGCAACTCACGGGCCGGCAGCAAGAAGAACATCCACGCGCACTACGACATCGGCAACTCGTTCTACCGCCTGTGGCTGGACGAGACGCTGAACTACTCCAGCGCCTGGTTCGACGGCGACCTGCAGCAGCCCATGGTGCAGGCGCAGTGGGCCAAGGTGCGCCGCGCGCTGGCCGAGTGCGAGGTGCAGCCCGGGCAGCGCGTGCTGGAAATCGGCTGTGGCTGGGGCGCGCTGGCCGAGCTGGGTGCACGCGAGTTCGGCGCCCACGTGACCGGTGTCACGCTGTCGTCGGAGCAGCTGGCGCATGCCCGGCAACGCCTGCAAGATGCCGGTCTGTCGGGGCAGGCGGACTTGCGGCTGCAGGACTACCGCGACATCAGCGACGGACCCTTCGACGCCATTGCCTCGATCGAGATGTTCGAGGCCGTCGGGCGCGAGTACTGGGACAGCTACTTCCAGACCGTGCACGACAAGCTCAAGCCGGGCGGCCGCGCCTGCGTCCAGAGCATCACCATCCGCGACGACCTTTTTGATCGCTACGTGCGCAGCACCGACTTCATCCAGCAGTACATCTTCCCGGGCGGTCTGCTGCCCAGCCGCCGCGTGTTTGCGCAGGAAGCGGCGCGCGCGGGGCTGGAGGTGGTGAATGAAATGGCTTTCGGCGCCGACTATGCCGAGACGCTGCGCCGCTGGCGTGTGCAGTTTCTGGAGCGTGACGGCCCGCTGCGGCAGCTGGGTTTCGACACCCGCTTCATGCGCATCTGGGAGTTCTATCTCGCCTACTGCGAAGCTGCGTTTGCCACCGGCAACACCGACGTCGTGCAGTTCACGCTGCGCAGGCCCGCATGAATGGCGCCACGCGCCGGCGGTTTCTGCTCGCCAGCGTGACGGCTGGCGTGGTGGCCGTCGCTGGCACGGGTGCGGCGCGGGCCGACACGGCGCCGGCCGACAGCGCCGAGGCGCCACCCGAGGTGCGCAGCGCGTTTGCCAACCCGGCGCTGCAGGGGCAGGGCCGCTTGCGTTTTCTCGGTCTGCGCGTCTACGACGCCCTGCTGTGGACGCCCGCAGGCCAGCGGGTGACGGCGGCGGACGCGGGGGCGCAGCCTTTGGCGTTGGAGATCCGTTACCAGCGCGCGCTGCAGGGCCAGCAGATTGCCGAACGCTCTTTGCAGGAGATGAAGCGCCAGGGCGACATCGACGAGGCCGTCGCGCAGCGCTGGCTGCAGACCCTGACGGGGCTGTTCCCCGACGTGGTCGCGGGCAGCCGCATCACCGCCTTGAACCTGCCGCGCGAAGGTGCCCGTTTCTTTGTCGATAGCCGGCTCAAGGGCTCCGTTGCTGATCCTGAGTTTGCGCGTCGGTTTTTCGGTATCTGGTTGTCGCCGCAGAGTTCAGAACAGAAGCTCCGCCTGGCCCTGCTGGGGCAGGGGCAGGCAGCGTCGGGCTCATGAAACCCGTGGCGGGGAGCGGCGCGCTGGCCGAAGCGGTGGTAGCGCTCAGCGCTGGCGCAGCAGAGGCGCAGACGCCGCCCCATGTCGGCGGCTGGCGTGGTGGCTGGGCCCAGGGGCTGAGCTACGGTGCGCTGGGGCTCCCGCTGGCCTTCGTGGCGCTGCCGCTGTATGTGATTCTGCCCAACCACTACGCCACCGCCTTTGGCATACCGCTCGCCACGCTGGGCGCACTTCTGCTGGGCGCGCGCCTGCTCGACGCCGTGGTCGACCCCTTCATGGGCCGCTGGGTGGACGGCTGGTTCGGCCATTCCATCGCTCGCGTGCTGGCGCTGGCGGCCCTGGCGGCGGTGGTGCTGGCCTTGGGTTTCCGGGGTTTGTTCTTCCCGCCGGAGCTGACGCGCAGCGATCAAACGATGCTGCTCGTCTGGTGCGCGGCGCTGTTGGCGTTGACCTATCTGAGCTACAGCGTGGTTTCGGTGGTGCACCAGGCCTGGGGCGCGCGGCTGGGCGGCGACGAAGTGCAGCGCGCGCGCATCGTGTCGTGGCGCGAGGGCCTGGCCCTGCTGGGCGTGCTGGTGGCCAGCGTGTTGCCCTCGGTGGCGGGTTTGTCGGTGGCCGGCGCGGTGTTCAGCGTGGCCTTGCTGGTGGGGATGTGGGCGCTGTGGCGGGCGCCGCGACCGGCTGCGGTGCAGGCGCCGAGACCGGCCGTTGTGCAGGCGCCGAGTCCGGCTGGTGTGCAGGCGCCTCAGGCTGGTGTGCCGACGGCAGGCCCGGCTCAGCAGTCCACGCGCGGCGAGTTGTGGCAACCGCTCGCCACGCCGGCCTTCAGGCGGCTGCTGGCGGTTTACCTGGTCAATGGCGTGGCCAGCGCGGTGCCGGCCACGCTGGTGCTCTTTTTCATTCGCGACCGCCTGCAGGCGACGGCCTGGGAGCCGTTGTTCCTGGCCAGCTACTTCGCGGCCGGCGCGTTGTCCATCCCGCTGTGGCTGCGCCTGGTCGCCCGCCTGGGTCTGGCCAAGGCCTGGCTGCTGGGCATGGCGCTGGCCGTGGCCACCTTCGCGTGGGCGGCGCTGCTGGGGGCTGGCGACGTGGTGGCCTACACGGTGGTGTGTGTGGCGAGCGGCATCGCGCTCGGCGCCGACCTCACGCTGCCCGGTGCGCTGCTGGCCGGCACCATTCAGCGCGCCGGCCATGGCCAGCGGCTGGAAGGGGCCTACTTCGGGTGGTGGAACTTCGCCACCAAGCTGAACCTGGCCCTGGCTGCCGGCATTGCGCTGCCGCTGCTGGGCCAGTTCGGCTACGCGCCGGGCGCACGCGATGCGCAAGCCCTGCAGGCCCTGACGGTGGCCTACTGCCTGTTGCCCTGTGTGTTGAAGCTGCTCAGCGCCGCGCTGTTGTGGCGGCTGTGGTTGACCAAGGAAAATCCATGAAACTGAAATCCCGGTGGTTGTCCACCCTGGCCTTGCCGTTGGTGGTGGCCGTCTCCTTGCTGGTGGGGTGTGCTTCCGCACCCACGCCAGCCGATTACGCCGCCGAGAAACCGGTGCTGGACCTGAAGAGCTACTTCAACGGTGAACTGGTGGCGCATGGCATCTTCACCGACCGCGCAGGCAAGGTGGTGCGCCGCTTCACGGTGCAGATGACCGGCAGCTGGCAGGGCAACCAGGGCACGCTGGACGAACGCTTCACCTACAGCGACGGCAAGACCGAGCGCCGGGTGTGGCGCCTCACCGATGAAGGCGGTGGCCGCTGGGCCGGCCGCGCCGACGACGTGGTCGGGGTGGCCGAAGGCCGGCTGGCAGGTAATGCGCTGAACTGGCGCTACACGATGGCGCTGCCGGTTGACGGCACCACCTACGAAGTGCAGTTCGACGACTGGATGTACCTGGTGGACCAGCGGGTGATGTTGAACAAGGCCGTGATGAGCAAGTTCGGCATCCGCCTGGGCGAGGTCACCTTGTCCTTCAGCAAGCCGTGAGCGGCCGTCCATCATGTCGCTGAACCCCAAGATCGACGACTGGAGCGGCCGCAGCGTGTGGCTGGTGGGTGCGTCCAGCGGCATCGGCCGCGCCACCGCGGAGTTGCTGCACGCCAAGGGCGCCCGGGTCTGCGTGTCGGCGCGCAGCCGCACGCCGCTCGACACCTTCGCGGCCGCCCATCCCGGCAGTCTGGCGCTGCCGCTGGACGCCACCGACCGCGCCGCGATGCAGGCTGCCGCGCAGCAGGTGGTGGCCCTGCAAGGGGGCATCGACCTCGTGATGTATTGCGCCGGCACTTACGAAGCCATGCGCGCCGACACTTTCGATCTGGACGTGGCGTTGCGCCACGTGCAGGTCAACTATGTGGGCGCGCTGTACATGCTGGACGCTGTGCTGCCCATCCTTCGGGCGCAGGCCGCCGCGGGCCGAGGGGGCCATCTGAGCCTGGTGTCGAGCGTGGCAGGCTTCCGGGGGCTGCCCAAGTCGCTGGCTTACGGCCCGACCAAGGCTGCGCTGGCGCACCTGGCGGAGGTGCTGTACCTGGACCTCTCGCCGTCGAAACTGGGTGTGTCGCTGATCAACCCGGGCTTTGTGTCGACCCCGCTGACGGCGCAGAACGACTTCAAGATGCCGGCACTCATCACCCCCGAGGTGGCGGCGCAGGAGATCGTGCGCGGCTGGGCGAAGGGCAGCTTCGAGATCCATTTTCCGAAGCGGTTCACGCTCTGGCTCAAGGGCCTGCGGCATCTGGGCTATGGCGCCTACTTTGCGGCCGTACGCAGCGGGGCCGGCGCTTGAGCCGCACCAGCGCGGCTGCTGCCTCGGCCGACCCTCGGGTGGTGGCCATCGTGCATTTCTTCGAGAACCTGTCGCTGGCCGACCTGGAGCGGATGGAGACCGTCTACACGCCGACGGCGCGCTTCAAGGACCCCTTCAATGCCGTACAGGGCACGGCAGCCATCACGGCGGTGTTCGCCCACATGTTCAAGAGCCTCGATCAACCCCGGTTTGTGGTGCTCGATGTCGTGCATCAGGCAGACCGATTGTTCCTGAGCTGGGAATTCCGGTTCGGCATGAGGCGTTGGCGCTCAGGCGAACAGTGCATCCACGGCGGCAGCCTGCTGCTACTGGCCGCGGACGGCCGCATCAGCGATCACCGCGACTACTGGGACGCGGCCGAAGAGCTGTATGAAAAGCTGCCCGGTCTGGGCAGCTTGATGCGCTGGCTGAAGCGCCGCGCAGTGGCCTGAAGGAGGGCCGGGCAATGCGGGCCGGTCAGCGTTGACCTTCGGTCAGCGTGAAGGCCTGGAACAGCCCCGACTTGTCGACAAAGAAGGTTTCCTTGAAGCGCAGCTTGCCTTCAGGGAAACGGGTCGGCGCCGGATACGGTGCTGCGCGGCGGATCATGGCCAATATCCAGGGTGCCACTTCGTCGGCAGCGGGTTTACGGATGATCTCGGCCGCCAGCACGTTGCCTTGTGCGTCGAGTTCGATCTCGACGATGGCGATGCCGTACAGCAGCGGCGGCAACTTGCCGCGGTAGACCCGCATCGGATAGCAGGCGTACAGATGGCGCGCGGCATCGATGCGGAACTCCTGTTCCACATCTTGCGTCGATGCCCGGGGCGGCGGGCACAGCGGCGCAGGGACCATGCTGAATTGCGCCTGGGCGGCGGTGCAGGCTCCCAGCGCCAGTGCTGCGGCCCAGGTCTTCAAGCGAAGGCGACGCGGTTCCGAGTTTGCCCCGGTGCCCGTGTACGGGTCAGTCTGCACGTGCATTTGGCTGGCCATGTGTCGTTGCCAGGGCCGTTCGGCCCCGTTCCCTGGTCGGTGCGAGAAGTTCACGCTCCAAGGTGCAGGATAACCGCGCCAGGCCGCCCGTGGCATCAGCATCAGTGCGGAGTATTGACGCCCGCGCCAGGTGGCGCGCGGGGTCAGCGCAACCAGCCCTTGCGTCTGAAGTAGATGAAGGGCGCCGCCACCGAGGCGGCCATCAGCGCCAGCGCAAACGGGTAGCCGGCGGCCCAGTCCAGTTCAGGCATGAACTTGAAGTTCATGCCGTAGATGCTGGCGATCAAGGTCGGCGGCAGCAGGGCCACGCTGGCCACCGAGAAGATCTTGATGATCTTGTTCTGGTTGATGTTGATGAAGCCGACCGTGGCGTCCATCAGGAAGTTGATCTTGTCGAACAGGAAAGCCGTGTGGCTGTCCAGCGAATCGATGTCGCGCAGGATCTGCCGCGCCTCCTCGAACTGCTCGGCGCCCAACATGCGGCTGCGCATCATGAAGCTCAGTGCACGGCGCGTGTCCATCACGTTGCGGCGGATGCGGCCGTTCAGGTCTTCCTCGCGCGCAATGGCGGTCAGCGCTTCGCCGGCGGCCTTGTCGTCCACGTCCTGGCGCAACACGCGCGCGCTGACCCGCTCCAGGTTGTCGTAGATGCCTTCCAGGGCATCGGCCGAGTACTCGGCGTCGGCGTCGTACAGCTTGAGCAGCACGTCCTTGGCATCTTCGATCAGCGCCGGGATGCGCCGCGCGCGCAGCCGCAAGAGCCGGAACACCGGCAGGTCGGCGGCATGAATGGAGAACAGCACCTTGTCGCGCAGGATGAAGGCCACGCGCACGTTTTGCGCCGGCCTGGCCTCGACGCCGTCCTTGGCGCCTTCGGCGTCGATCAGGAAGTCCGAGCGGATGTGCAGCTCGCCGTTGTCTTCTTCGTAAAAGCGCGCCGATTCTTCCAGGTCGTCGTCGACCGCGTCTTTGGGGATGCTCAGGCCGAAGCGCCTCTCCACCCAGGACTTTTCGTCTTCGCTCGGGTTCTCCAGGTCCACCCATACCGGCTGCACATGGGCCAGCGCCTCGAGGCTTTCAATCTCTTCCTGGAAGAGCCGGCCGTTGGCCAGGGTGAACACGTTGAGCATGGTGCACTCTTTGCGGGGGCATGAAATTGAAGCCGGCGGCGGCTGTGCTCAGACCGCCCCTGCGGCGGCTCAAGTACCGCGCAACGGCCGGTCACCGAGAGTGACACTCGTCGAATGCATTTCTGCGCAAGAACGATCTGAAATTATGCCCTCGGGGGGTCGTGTTTTTGGGCGTTTTCGGGCGTGGGCTGCGGCCCGGCTGCTGCGGCGGCAGCCGTCGATCTGTTTCTACGCCTACTTCCGGTGCAGGGTCGGCCCGGAGATGCGCCACACTGGGCACTGCATGAAACTGCCCTCCTTCGTCCGTCGCGCCTGGTTCTGGTTGCTGGCCCTGCCCACGGGCCTGGCGTTGGGCCTGCTGTGTTTGCTGCTGCAAGGCGAGCCTGCGGTGAGCTCGCAGCCCGAACTGGCAGCCCAGGACGTGCAGCGTGCGCTGCAACTGTTGAGCGCGCATGACCCGCGGCGGGCGCTGCCCGGGCGGGTGCAGGTGCTGAGCATGAGTGCCCGCGAGCTGGAGCTGGTGCTCAACCATGGAGGCCAGCGCTGGGCCACCGGCGCGGCCCGTGTCACTGTGCTGCAGGGCCGTGCAGCGCTGCAGCTGAGCCTGCATACCGAGCGTTGGCTGCCCGGCTGGCTGAATGCCGTCTGGCCCTTTGGACGCTGGATCAATGCCGAGCTGCTCGTTACGCAGACCGCTGGCATCCCGGCGCTGGACGCCTTGACCGTGGGCCACTTGCCGGTGCCGGTGTGGCTGGCGCAGCCGCTGGCGCTGCGGGTGCTGGCCCATGCCGGGCTGAGCGACGAGTTGCCGTTGTTGGCCGAGGTGGTGCAGCGCGTGCGTTTCACACCGGGCCGGCTGCAACTGGTCTACGCCTGGCAAAGCGGCATGGGCGAGCGCATGCTGGGCGCCCTGCTGCCGGCCGAGGACAAGCAGCGCATGCTGGTCTATGCCGACGGGCTGGCCGGTGTGCTGAGGCGCCAGGACCCATCCTGGCAGATGTCGTTTGCAGGCCTGCTGGGCCCCATGTTCGAGCTGGCGCAGCGGCGCAGTGCCTCGGGCGGCGACGCGGCACTGGAGAACCGAGCGGCCATCGTGGTGCTGGCGATGTACATGAACGGGCGCGACCTGCAGGCGGTGTTGCCGCCCCGTGCCGCGCCGCCGCTGCGCGCGATGCGGGTGGTGCTGGGTGGCCGCGACGACTGGCCGCTGCACTTCATCATTTCGGCCACCCTGGCCACCGAAAGCTCGGGGCCGCTGTCTTACGCCGTCGGCTTGTTCAAGGAAGTGGCCGATGCGCGGGGTGGCAGCGGTTTCAGTTTCAACGACATGGCGGCCAACCGCGCCGGCACGCGATTTGGCGAACTGGCAGCGCGACAACCCGACCGGCTGCACGCCGCGCTGCGCGCCCTGACCACGGGCCGCCCCGGGCAACGGCTGGAAGAAAGCGACTTCATGCCGAACGCCCAAGACCTGCCCGAATTCATGGCCGAGCCGGAGTTCTTGCGCCGCTTCGGTGGCGTCGGTGCGCCGGCCTACCAGCTGCAGATGGCCGAGATCGAGCGCCGCGTGGCGGCGCTACCGGTCTTGCGCGGCGGGTCCTGAAGGCGGTGTTGCTGCGGCGTCGCTGCGATAACGCTGCGCGCCGTCGCCCGGACCGGCGCCGGCCGTGATGTCGAACCTGAACAGGCGGCATTCGATGGCGCCGTTCCACAGCGGCACGCGGCGGCTTTCTTTCAGGCGCAGTTGTGAAGGCAACTTGGCGTCGGGGCTGAGCAGCCACGCCGTCCAGCCGGCGTAGTGTCGTTTCCACTGCGTGGCGAGCCCGCTGTAAAACTCGGCGGCGCCTGCGCCGCCTTCAAAACCCTGGCGCGCTGCCACCGGCGCCGGCGCCTGCACGCCGCCCTGGCCCGTGCCCTTGGGCGCCATGCGTTCACCGTAAGGCGGGTTCATCAGCAGCGTGCCGCGTGGCGTGGGTGGGGGGCGTTGCAGCGCGTCGGCAGTCTTGAATTCGATGGCATGGCGCACCCCGGCACGTTCGGCATTGCGCGTGGCGAAGTCGGTCATGCGAAAGCTCACGTCGCCGGCAAAGATCGGCGCGGCCGGCGGGTGCACACGCGCTTGCGCGGCACGCTGCAGGTCGCGCCAGGCGGCGGCGAAGGGCTTGAACGGCACCATGCGCTCGAAGGCGAAGCGGCGCAGGCCGCCAGCGGCGATGCCGCAGGCCAGCTGCGCGGCTTCGATGACGATGGTGCCGGCGCCGCAGCAGGGGTCGAGCAGCGGGCCGTCTTCGGCGCGGCCTTGCCAGCCGGCGGCTGCCAGCATCGCCGCGGCCAGCGTTTCTTTCAGCGGTGCTTCGCCCTTGTCTTCGCGCCAGCCGCGCTTGAACAGCGCTTCGCCCGAGGTGTCGATGTACAGCGCCGCCGTTTCCGGGCCCACGAACAGCGCGATCGGCAGGTCGGGGTGGCGCGTGTCCACGCTGGGCCGCGCGCCCAGGGTCTGGCGCAGCGTGTCGCAGACGGCGTCCTTGATGCGCAGCGCAGCGAAGTTCAGGCTCTGCAGAGGTGAACGCTGGGCGCTGACGTCCACCCGCAGCGTATGCTCGGGCGTGATCCAGTGTTCCCAGGGCACCGTGCAGGCCAGGCGGTAGAGATCGTGCTCGTCACGATAGGGGCCCTGGGCCAGCGGCCACAGCACACGCTGCGCGAGGCGGCTTTCCAGGTTCAGCAGCATGGCCATGCGTTCGTCGCCGGCCACCCAGACGCCACCACGCGCAGCCTCGGCGGCCACACCCGTCAGGCGCAGCACCTCTTCGGCCAGCAGGGCTTCGATGCCCGCCGCACAAGGCAGAAACAGCGTGGCGGCCGTCACATGGCCTTGCGCAAGGTAGCTGGCGCAATCTTCAAGGCGTCCCGGTACTTGGCCACCGTGCGCCGTGCCACCTGGATGCCCTGTTCTTCGAGCATGTCGCTGATCTGGCTGTCGGACAGCGGCTTCCTGGCGTTCTCTGCCGTCACGAACTGCTGGATGAGCGCGCGCACCGCAGTGCTCGATGCGTTGCCACCGGCATCTGTGTTCAGCGACGAGCCGAAGAAGTACTTGAGCTCGAAGGTGCCCTGCGGCGTGGCCATGTACTTGGCGGTCGTGACGCGGGAGATGGTGCTTTCGTGCAGCCCCAGTTCATCGGCAATCTCGCGCAGCACGAGCGGCTTCATCGCAATCGCGCCATGGGTGAAAAAGGCCTTCTGCCGCTCCACGATGGCGCGGCTGACGCGCAGGATGGTGTCGAACCGTTGCTGGATGTTCTTCACGAACCAGCGTGCCTCTTGCAGGCGTGCCGACAGGCCCGGCCCGTTGGCCTGGCCCCGCTGCCCGCGCGCGGCCTGCGCAAAGAGGTCGTTTACGCGCAGCTTGGGCATCACGTCGGGGTTGAGCTGGACGCTGATCGAGCGCCCGCTCTTGCGCACGATGATGTCGGGTACGACCACCGTGCTCACGTCCGGAGCAAACGGCCGTCCCGGCTTGGGTTCGCAGGTCTTGATCAGCTCGTGCGCCTGGCGCACCGTGGCTTCGTCGCTGTCGGTCAACGCCGCAATGCGCCGCACGTCACGCCGTGCCAGCAGATCCAGGTGCTCGGCACAGATGCGCAGCGCCACGGCGCGCACCGGTGTTGCAGGGCGCAACTTCAATTGCAGCGCCAGGCATTCCTGCAGGTCGCGCGCGCCGACGCCGGTGGGCTCCAGACTTTGCAGCCATTTCAGCGCGCACTGCAGGCGCTGCAGCAGCGAGTCGCGCGAATCGGCGTCGATCAGGCCCAGCATGTCGGCCACCGACTGTGTGATGTCGTCCAGGGAATCGGCCAGGTACCCGTCGTCGTTCAACGACTCGAGCAGGATGTCCAGCGCACCGCGGTCGTCGTCGCCAAGGCGCATGCCGGCCGTCTGCAGGCGCAGGTGCTCCTGCAGCGAGATGCCGGGGCCGCTGCGTTCGGGCCTTTCACCGTCTTCGTCAACGGCCCCGCCGCTGCTCAGCGACGGTGTCTCGCGGATGCCGTCGAAGTCTTCGCGCTCGGTGCCGTTTTCCCATTCGTCCTGGCCGGTGGTGCCGAATTCTTCGGCCTTCAATTCGCCCGCGCCGTCGGGGGCATCGGACGCATCGGCCCGGTCAGCGGCCGCCACGCGGTCGGCCTGGCTGTCGACGGGTCGGTCCACCGCCTGATGTTCAGCCGGCACTTCGAAGGGGTTGACCGCCGAGTCCTCGTCCATCTCGAGAAACGGGTTCTGGTCCAGCATCTGGCCTACTTCCTGGTGCAACTCCAGCGTGGAAAGTTGCAGCAGGCGTATGGACTGTTGCAGCTGGGGCGTCAGCGCCAGGTGCTGCGAGAGGCGGATCTGTAACGAGGGTTTCATCAGGATGCGGTCACATGCGGAAGTTCTCACCCAGGTAGACCCTGCGGACCTGGGTGTTGTCGACGATTTCGGCAGGCGTGCCTTCGGCCAGCACGCTGCCTTCACTGATGATGTAGGCGCGGTCACAGATGCCCAGGGTTTCGCGCACGTTGTGGTCGGTGATGAGCACGCCGATGCCGCGCGAGCGCAGGAATCCGATGATGCGCTGGATCTCCATCACGGCAATCGGGTCGACGCCCGCAAAGGGTTCGTCGAGCAGGATGAAGCGCGGCTGCGTGGCGAGCGCGCGTGCGATTTCCACCCGCCGGCGTTCACCGCCCGACAGCGACGGCGCTGGCGAGTCGCGCAGTTTCTCGATCGACAGGTCGACCAGCAGGCGCTGCAGCATCTCTTGCAGCAGCGCCGGCTTCAGCGGGCGGCCGTCGGGGCCGAGTTGCAGTTCAAGCACCGCGCGCACGTTTTCTTCCACCGTCAGCTTGCGGAAGATCGAGGCCTCCTGCGGCAGATAGGACAAGCCCAGCCGTGAGCGCTGGTGGATCGGCAGGCCTTGCACTTCCTTGCCGTCGATCGTGATCTCGCCCGCGTCGGCGCGCACCAGCCCGACCACCATGTAGAAAGTGGTGGTCTTGCCGGCGCCGTTGGGGCCGAGCAGCCCCACCACTTCGCCGGCAGCCACGGCCAGATGAACGTCCTTGACGACGACGCGCGAGCCGTAGCTCTTGCGCAGGTGCTCGGCCTGCAAGCGGCTCACCGTGGCGGCTGCTGGCGTCGGCGTCTGTGTCGCCGCCTGTGTCGCCGCCTGTGTGGCTGCCTGTGTGGCTGCCTGTGCGGCTGCCACCGAGCGGTCAGCGGCCATCGCGGCCGGCACGGCCGGCACGGTTGGCACCAGCGGCTCGCCCATCAGCGCCGGTCTCCCAGCGCGCGGCTTGGCGTCAGGCTTGGGCTGGAGGCCGCACCGGGGCCCGCACCAGAGCCCGCGACGGGGGCTTCGGCGCGCGGGCTGAGCACCGCTCGCACGCGCCCACCCGGGTTGCTGGGCGTGCTGGGGCCGCCCTCGACCCGAAACTGCTCGGTGCTGTTGTCCCACAGGATGTTGTTGCCGCTGATCTCGTCGGCCACCACGGCGCCGCGCAGCCTGCGCACCAAGCTTTTGCCCAACAAGCGCAGGGTGTCGGCCTTGCCGTCGAATTCGATGCGGTCGGCCGAGCCTTCGATGGTTTCGTCAAAACCATCGCGCTTCTGCCGCCAGGTGGCCGGCTTGCCGGCCTGACCGATGGCCACGGCGAGGCGATGACCGTCGGGCGTCTGGCGCATCTCGATGCGTTCGGCGCGCAGTTGCATGGTGCCCTGCACCACCACCACGTTGCCGGTATAGACCAGTACCTGGCGTTGCAGGTCGATGCTGCCGCTCTGGTCGGCCTCGACCACCACCGGCTTGGTTCGGTCGGCCTTTTCAGCGGCGGCGTTGCTGCACAGGGCCACCGACAACCAAACCGCCGCCAGCAACTGCCAGCGGCTGGAGGGGCCTGACCCCGGGCCGAGGCGAGGCTGCGCCAGCCCGGGGCGGGCGGCAGCGCAGAGACTGAAAGCGGCGGATGGTGGACGAAGGGACATTGCACGGCACGAAAATTGCAGTGCAGTATATCCACAAGGTCGGTGCCTGGCGGGCCGGACACCGTGAATTCAGGCCGCCTGACGACCCGCCTGACGAACCGTCTGGCGGCGTCTGGCGGATTCTGGCTGGTGACGGCTTGTTGCTGCTGCCGCTGTCCCGGCCAGTGCCGGGCCCTGTGTTGAGCCCCTCTGTCGAACTCAGTAATGAGCTCAGGCCTTTTGGCGTGCGCGCTGGATCAGGAAGTCGGTGACGGCCACGGCACGGTCGGGGCCGCCGGCCAATGACACCGAAGTGTAGAACCGGCCCTGCACGCCGAGCGCAGGTACGCCATCGATCTTGTAGCCCTCTGACAACTGTTTGGCACGACTGACCTTGGTGTTGACGCCAAAGGACTTCATCGCGGCGTTGAACTTTTCTTCGTCAACGCCCACCGTTTTCAAAAACGCCACCACGTCGCCTTCGGTGTTCAGGCGCTTGTTCTGCACATGGATGGCATTGAACAGCTTGCCGTGCACGGCGTCGAGCTGCCCGATCTCTTCCAGCGCGTAGAAGACCCTCTGATGCAATTGGTAGATGGCCGTGAAGCCTGCAGGCACACGCCGGAAAAATACGTCGGCGGGCAGTTTCTTGACCCAGTTGTCCAGCACGGGTTCGAAGGAAAAGCAGTGCGGGCAGCCGTACCAGAAGAATTCGACGACTTCGATGGCCTTGCCCGCCGGCAGCGACACCGATACCGGGCTGCCCAGGCGGACATAGTGCTGGCCCTCGACAGGCGCGCCCGCTTGTGCGTGTGCCGAAGACGACAGGGCCAGGCCGAGGCCCGCTGAAGCGGCGGCGGCGGTGGCGGTGACCAGTTGTTTGGAGAAGTCGCGTCGTTGCATCGAATGCATCCTTTCGGGAGAGCTTGAAGGTGGAATGGGCGGAATGAGGATGGGGACGGTTCGCTGATCAGCCAGGGCAGGCAGGAAGCATGAAGCTCAGGGGCGCTCGACGCGCACGATCTGGGCTTCGATGGCCTGTTCCTGCAGCTTTTGTTGAAGAGCGTCTGCCTCGCCGCGCGCGGGGTAGGGGCCCACGCGCACCCGGTACACGGTGCGCCCGGCTTGTTCGCGCTCGGTGATCTTGGCGGCCATGCCCATCAAGGCCAGGCGCGCACGCTGTTGCTCGGCATCATCACTGCGGGTGTAAGCCCCGGCTTGAACAAAATAAATAAACGCTTCAAGCGGCGCGGCGGTAGACCGCGGCGTGGCAGCAGATGCAGCCGGCGCGACGGCAGAGCCGGCCAGGATGGCCGCCGGGTCGCGGGCCTTGGGGTCGGCCGAGGGTTGAGCCGAGGGTTGAGCCGAGGGAACTGGCGGCTGCGCGGGTGCTGGCCCGGCTACCGGCGGCAACACCCCCGTGCCGGGCGCCGAAGCCTCGGGTTCAGGCAGCGCGCCCAGCGGCCCGGACTTGCTGCCCAGCGGCGCATTGGGGTTCCACTGCTTGTTGCGTTCGGCCTCGACCCGGTCGTGCTCGGCCGTGCGCTGGGGCACCTTGTTGATGAAGGGCACCGGGGCCTTGGTGATGTACAGCGCCACGCCCAGCGCCAGCGCCAGCCCGGCCAGCAGCCCGGCCACCATGCCCAGCACAAAACCGCCACCTTGAGACACTTTCATGCGGGTTGCTCCTGGGAAGCGGCAGCCTCGTCCGTCAATTCGCGAGACATGGCTTGCGGCGCCGAGACACCCAGCAGCGCCAGCGCGTTGCGCAGCACCTGGGCCGTGGCGCACAACAACGCCCGGCGCGCCTGCGCCAATGCAGCGTCGTTCACCAGCACGCGCTCGGCGGCGTAGAAGCTGTGGAAGCAGGCGGCCAGGTCGCGCAGATAGAAGGCCACCTCGTGTGGCGCCCGTTCGGCCGCGGCGCGCTGCAGCATTTCTGGGTATTCAGCCAGCTTCAGCATCAGCGCAGCTTCGGTTGGCGCCACCAGCAGCGACAGATCGGCTTGCGCCACGTCGGCCGTGCCGCCGGCCTTGGCCAACACCGAGCAGATGCGCGCGTGTGCGTACTGCACGTAGAAGACCGGGTTTTCGTCGTTCTCCTTCAGCGCGAGGTCGACGTCGAAGACGAATTCAGTGTCGGCCTTGCGGCTGATGAGGAAGAAACGCACCGCGTCGCGGCTGGTCCATTCAACCAGATCACGCACCGACACCGAAGTGCCCGAGCGCTTGGACAGCTTGACCTCCTGCCCGCCCTTCATTACCGTGATCATCTTGTACAGCACGTAGTCGGGGTAACCCGCTGGAATGCCCGCGCCCGCGGCCTGCAGCCCGGCACGCACGCGCGCCACCGTGCCGTGGTGGTCGGTGCCTTGCACGTTGATGACCTGGGTGTAGCCGCGCTCGAACTTGGCCAGGTGATAAGCCACGTCGGGCACGAAGTAGGTGTAGCTGCCGTCTTGCTTGCGCATCACACGGTCTTTGTCGTCGCCGTATTCGGTGCTGCGCAGCCACAGCGCGCCGTCTTGCTCATAGGTCTTGCCCGAGGCCACCAGGCGCTGCACCGTCTGCTCGACGCGGCCGTCGCTGTACAGGCTGCTTTCCAGGTAGTAGTGGTCGAAGCGCACGCCGAAGGCCTGCAGGTCCAGGTCTTGTTCGTGGCGCAGATAGGCCACGGCAAACTGCGTGATGGCGGGCAGATCGGTGATATCGCCTGAAGCCGTGAAGGCGCGGTCGTCGGCGCGCACCGTTTTCCTGGCCAGGAAGTCGGCTGCCACGTCGGCGATGTACTCGCCGTTGTAGGCCTGCTCTGGCCAGCCGTCGTCGCCGGGCTTGAAGCCCTGCAGCCGCCGCTGCACCGAGATGCCCAGGTTGTTGATCTGCACGCCGGCGTCGTTGTAATAGAACTCGCGCAGCACCTCGTGCCCCTGGCTTTGCAACAGGTTGCAGATGCAGTCGCCCAGCGCCGCATTGCGCCCATGGCCGACGTGCAGCGGGCCGGTCGGGTTGGCCGAGACAAATTCGACCAACACCTTGCGGCCGCTGGCCGCCTGCACGCCAAACTGCTGCGCGCCTTGCAGCACCTCGGCCACCACCGCCTGTTTGGCCGCCGCAGCCAGGCGCAGGTTGATGAAGCCGGGCCCGGCAATCTCCAGCGACTGCACCCAGCGCTGCACGGCGGGCTGGGCCTGCAGGGCCTGCACCAGTGCCTGCGCCAGCTCGCGCGGGTTCTTTTTCAGCAGGCGCGCCAGTTGCATGGCGGCGGTGACGGCCAGGTCGCCATGGCTCGCCACCTTGGGGCTCTCGAACTGAGCCAGCGCGGCCAGCTGATCGCCATGCGGCGCTTCAGGGGTGTTCTCGACCAGTTGCTGCAGCGCTGCGAGCAGCGCTGCGCGCAGGGCTTGTTTGGCTTCAATCATTTGCCGATTCTACTTTTGGGCCTGGCTTCAACGCCGGGTGGCTGGTTGCCCGCCGTGCCAGGGTGGGGCCATCGGTTGCGTCAGAGCTGCCCGCAGAGCTGCCGTCACCGCTGCCGTCACCGCTGCTGCCGGCAACGCCGCCGGAGCTACCGCCAGCGCGCCCGCCAGCGCGCCCGCCAACGCGCCCCTGTCGCGTGCCTGGCCGTCGAATTGGCTGCCCCGTGGACCGCTTATTGCGGCGCCGC
>JBBQMM010000029.1:0-17470 GCA_038328935.1 Burkholderiales bacterium | reverse complement strand
CCACTCTTGCCGATGTAGGCGCCGATGAGCATGCGCCCGAAGGTGAAGAGCAGCGCCGTGACGACCGCACCGACCCAGACGTCGCGCCACTGCACCTGCACGCGCGGCATGATCTTGTAGATCATCGCGAACACGCCAGTCGTGAGCCCGAATCCGAGCACCATGTTGAGCACCTGGGCCAGGACTTCCCAGCCTGCGAATGCGCCTGCCCACCACTTGTCCAACGCGGACACGGCCGCACCCAGCACGAGCGAGACCATCAGCAGGAAGGCGATGCCCAGCACCATGCCGAACGACAGCAGCCGCGCGCGCACCAGCGCCCAAAGACCACCACTGCGGTTGCGCACCGGAGCACGCCAGATGCGATCCAGCGAATCCTGAAGTTCCCCGAACACCGTGGTGGCGCCGATCAGCAGCACTGCAATGCCGATCACGGCTGACAGCACGCCCTGCGCCGGTTTGTCGCTGACGCTGGCCAGCACGGCCTGCACGGCGTTGGCAGCGTCGGCACCGAGCAAGGAGTGCAGCTGGCCGAAGACCTCGCCGCGCACCGCGTCCTCGCCGAAGACGAGCCCGGCGATCGAGATCACGACCAGCAGCAACGGCGCCATCGAAAAGACGCTGTAGTACGAAAGCGCCGCACCCATGCTCGGCGCGTAGTCGGCAACCCAGGAACGACCAGCCTCCTTTGCCAGCTTCAGCCATGACGGCCGCGATTCCTTCAACGCTTGGAGGTTGCCTGGTGCTGCGGCGGCTGCGGCCTCTTGGCTGGTCATCTCTTGCATCGTGAAACTCCTGAACGGGTGAAGGACCGGCTTCGACCCGGGTGAGCGGGTCGGGGGCCAACGACAGAGCGCTGGCTACGGCTCGGCGGTCGTGAAAACCTTCGTTGCACCGGGTTGGCCGTGGTCCAGTCGTTCGTACTCAGAGATCACCTGCGCACCCAGAAGCAGCAAGGTCGCCGCCAGTTCCAGACTCAGCAGAACTGCGATGGCGGTCGTCAGTGATCCGTACACGGTGCCGATCTGCGACAGCGTGGCGAAGTACCAGACCAGCAGGTGACGCGAGATCTCCCAGAGCACGGCCGCCACCACCGCACCGGCCAGCGCGTGACGCAGCGACAACCGGCCGACCGGCATGACCATGTAAATCGAGGTCAGCACGAAGACCTCGCCACCCAGGCCCAGCAGGTACAGCAGCGTGCCCGACAGGCCGCTCAGCGACCAGCTGCCCCAGAAGAATCCGATGCGCTGTGTTCCCATCACCTGCAAGCTGCCGGCCACCAGTGTGACCACCAGCAGGCCAGCGCCGAGGCACAGGATGTAGACGTACGGAATGATGGCCGAGACGAGAAAGTGCCTGCGCCGGATGACCACGCGGTGGTGGAAGATCACGGACATGGCGTTCTCCAGCACCGTAAAGGCCAGTGACCTGAAGAACAGCATGCTGGCCAGCAGTACCCAGCCGGCCACCTCGCGGTTCGCCAGGAAGGCCGCCAACTCGGCCACGACCGCGCGCGACTGGCCAGGAATCAGCCACTCGAGATAGCGCCCCACGGTGCGCAGCAACTCGGTCTGGTCGACGAAGTGCGACAGCGCGATCACCGACAGAATCAACAGCGGCACGATCGACAGCAACGCGTAGTACGCCACCGCGCCGGCCAGCAAAAGGCCCTGGTTGGCGCGAAACGCTTTTAGCGTCTGCAGCGCGAACGCACCCGGATGTTGCAGCAACAGGGTCGTGCGGTGGCCTGGACGCAGCATGGTTTGTCCGGGGCCGGTCAGGAAAAGGGGCCGACGGCGCAGGAAAGATCTTTGCGGGGATGCAGCGGATGAAGGTGCAGCGGGGAGGGGCGCAGCGACCTGACATTTGCGTCGCCGTTGCGATATCGCCCTCTCCCCCGGGGATGACCTGACCTTTCAGCCGGGGGCTGCTCCGGCGCTGGGCTAACGCGCAGTGCCGCGCCGAAACAGGTTCACGATGGCCAGCAAGATGACGGCGCCGAGCAGGGAGACCCCCAGGCCCAACAGGCTGAAATCACTGCTGTTGATCGTGCCGGTGCCCAGCAACGGCGCGAGAAACCAGCCACCAAGCATCGCGCCGACGATGCCGACGACGACGTTGAGGATCATGCCCTGCTGGGCGTCCGTTTTCATGATCATGCTGGCGACCCAGCCGATCAAACCGCCAACGATGAGCCAGATGATGAAGTTCATGGAGTGTCCGTCCGTTTAAGCTCGTTTGAGCTGAGGTTGTCAAAGAGTGGTGGAGCCGGTTTCGGCTTGGCCGCGAGCCAAGCATCGGGCTGCGGATACCGGGCTGGCGTAGGACAGGGCCGAGCATCGGTGTAAGGCAGTCGAGCTTCTGCGCAGGGTTCGCTGCATCTTCGATTTCGGCGTGGCCCCGATCATTTCTTGGCGTGCGCGCGTCCTTCATCCTCGGCCTGTTTGAGGTCCTGCGCCTGCCGGGAGCTGTCGGGCGTGGCGGCGCGGGCGGCGGGCTCGACCTTCCCTGAGGCCACAAAGGCCTCGAGCGATGCGCGATGGCGGCGCGCCGCTTCATAGTCGCCTTCGCCCTGCACCGACGTGCTCGACACGGACGGCGATCCGTCGGCGTCCGCGTCAGGGTTGGAGTTGGGGTTGGAGTTGGGCGCAGAGTTGGGTTTGGGGTCGACAGCTTTCATGGTGCTTCCTGGTGGCGTTGTGTGAGTTGCTGTTGCGGCAAGCCACATGCCCGCATCGTCAAACGTGCCCCGGGCTCGCGTCCTGAGCCTCTTCATGGCACGATCAAGTGGTGGGTGTGGCGACCCGAACCGGGTGTGTCTTTGGGGCAAGTGGTGCACAAGCTTTACACGTCGGAACTGGACATCGCCGCCGAGCACCTTGATGCCTTCGTCCAGTGGTACGCGTTCCGGCACGCGCCCGACATCTACCAGATCGGCTTCGACGTCTGTACCTCTTATCGCAGCGTGGCCGGTGACATGACGATCCTCGACCTCTACGAGATCGATAGCGTCGACATCTTCGACACGGCCCGCTACCGTGCAATCGCGCCTGCCGATCCGTACTTCAGCGAGGTGCTCTCGCACCGCACGAACAAGGCGCATTCGGTGTACGCGCAGGTTGTCGTGGCGCCGACTCCGGTCGATGGCCGCGCCCTGCTCAATGCCGACTGGATCAGCGTCGAGCGTTTCGACCACGCAGGCCCGGACGACGAGCCGCTGTTGCGCTATCTGGAGGCCACCGAATTCGAGCGCATCCTGCTGGCCGGTGCGAAGCGAGTGCGCCTGGCGCGCCGCTCCAAGGCTGGGCCTAAACATGTGTCGCACCGTCCACGCTGGATGCTGCTGGCCGAGTGGGCGCAGCCGCCCGGCATCACCGACATCGGCGAGCGGCTGCAGGCGCAGTTCAGCGACGAGCTGAGCAATCGTTCGTTCTTCCGTGGTTACCGGCTCTATCCCTGGGCAGACCGCCCCGATCTGCTGCCCGTGCAAGCGCCGCACCAGGGCAGCTGACAGTTTCAGAGATGCACGCCACATGCTGCCCGACCTGCTGCCCGACCGCCCGACCGACCGCCCGACCGACTGCCCGCCGACTGTCCGCCACCAACGCCCACCACCCGCTGCCCACCACCCCATCAGGAGCAAAGACGATGACCAGACGATGCTTGATCGCCGCCGCATTTGTCCTCAGCGCGCTGGCCGCGCCCTTCGGCGCCGTGGCGCAGGACTTCCCCAACAAGCCGATCCGCATCGTCGTGCCCTACCCCCCGGGTGGGCAGTCCGACATCTTCACGCGGCTGATCGCCGAAGCCCTGCGGCAGCAGCTGAACACGCCCGTCAACGTCGAGAACCGCGCCGGAGCGGGCACGACGCTGGGCGCCAACGTGGTCGCCAAGTCGCCACCCGACGGCTACACCCTGCTGCTGGCCGCTGCCAGCGCAACGGCGATCACTCCACTGACGATCAAGAGCGCGGCCTTCGATCCCAAGCAGATCACGCCCATCACGCTGGTCGCCAAGGTGCCTTACATCCTGGTGGCGGCGAAGGAGTTCCCGCCGAACACCGTGGGCGAGTTCATCGCTTACGCCAAAGCCAATCCGGGCAAGGTGAACTGGGCGACGCACGGCATGGGTGCAGCACAGCACCTGACCGGCGAGATGTTCGCGCAGGCGGCCGGCATCAAGATCACGCCGATCCACTACCAGGGCAGCACGCCGGGGGTGGTCGACATGCTGGGCGGCAGGGTGGAGGTGATGTTCGACGGTGCGGGCACCGGCCTGGCCAACGTGCGCTCGGGCAGGCTCAAGGCGCTGGGCATGGGCAGCGACAAGCGCGTGCCGTCCGAGCCTGGTTTGCCGACCTGGAAAGAGAGCGGCGTGCCGGTCAGCGCCTACACCTGGTACGGCATCTTCGCACCGACCGGCACGCCGATGCCGGTGCTCGAGAAGCTGCATGCCGCCCTCACCGAGGCCATCAACAGCGCACCGTACAAGGCCCGACTGGCGCAGGCCGAAGGCGAGATCCCGTCGATGTCGATCACCGAGACGCGCAAGTTCGTCAGCGACGACACCGCGATGTGGAACGTGCTGATCCCCTCGCTCAACCTGAAACTCGGCGAGTGAGGGCGCCGCAGCCATGAGCATGTTGTTCACCGCCTTCACGATGCGCGGGCTTACGCTGCCCAACCGGATCGTGATCGCGCCGATGTGCCAGTACAGCGCCGTCGATGGCTGCGCCACCGACTGGCACATCATCCACCTGGGCCAGCTGGCCCTGTCGGGCGCAGGACTGCTGGTCATCGAAGCGACGGGGGTGGAGCCCGAGGGCCGCATTTCCAGCGAATGCCTGGGCCTGTACGACGACGACAACGAAGCTGCGCTGGCCCGCGTGCTCGGCGTGGTGCGCCGCTATTCCCGGATGCCGATCGGCATTCAGATCTCGCATGCCGGGCGCAAGGCGTCCACCAAACGGCCGAGCAACCCGGGGCCTGTAGACACCCGTGCCTGGCCGCTCGTCGGTCCATCGGCGGTGGCCTTTTCGGACGACCGGCAGGTGCCGGCCGAACTGGGCCGCGCCGGCATGGAGCGCATCATTCGCGCCTTCGATCAGGCGACGCGCCGGGCGGCGCGGCTGGGTCTGGACATGATCGAGATCCATTCCGCGCACGGCTACCTGCTGAGCTCCTTTCTGTCGCCGCTGGCCAACCACCGCACCGATGCCTATGGCGGCAGCCTGGACAACCGCATGCGCTTCCCGCTCGAGGTCGTCGAAGCGGTGCGCGCCGCCTGGCCTGCCGAGCGTCCGCTGGGCGTGCGCTGCAACGGTACCGACTGGCACGCCAGCGGCATCACGCCCGACGAGGCGGTGGCTTATGCACGGGCACTGCGCGAGCGCGGCTGCGACTTCGTCGATGTGTCATCGGGTGGCAATGCGGTGACCCCGATCCCCATCGAGCCCGGCTACCAGGCGCCGTTTGCGGCCAAGGTGCGGACCGAAGCCGGCATCGCCACGCGGGCGGTCGGCCTGATCCACGACGCCCAGCAGGCGGAGGCGATCCTGCAAGGCGGTGGAGCGGACATGATCGCGACCGCTCGCGGCATCTTGAACGATCCGCGCTGGCCCTGGCATGCCGCTGAACAGCTCGGCCATGTGATGGAGGTTCCGTACCAGTACCGCCGCGCAGCCACGCGGGCCGGTCTGCCGACGCGGGACCACATTCCGGTGGCGCCCGAAAAGTACCGGGATTCGGCAAGCGCTGTTTCCGCGACGCTGAGCGGCAAGGCCGGGAACTGTTGAGGCAGCAAGCCCGCGCCGCGTTCAGACGATCTTCGCGGCCCGGTAGTGCGCCATTTCCTCGGCGCTGCAGCCCAGCAGACCCGACAGCACCTGCTCGGTGCTGTCGCCGAGCGCAGGCGGGGCCCGTTCGGCCAGCGGTGGCGTGCGCTGCAGGCGCAGCGGGCTCGCGATCGTCGCCACGGAGCTGCCGTCGGGGCGCGCCAGGTCGACCCGCAGCCCGCGGTGCTGCACCTGGGGGTCCTCGAACACCTGCTGGTAGTTGTTGATCGGACCGCAGGGAACACCGTGGTCCTCCAGCCGCTGCAGCCAGTCGGCGCGGCTGCGCGTGAGCATCGTGCGCGCCATCTCGGGGATGAGTTCGCCGCGCCCGGTGATGCGGCCAGTGACCTGGGCCCAGCGCGGGTCGGCCGCCAGGTCGGGGCGCTCGATCGCGACGCAGAACTGCTGCCATTGCCCGTCGTTGCCGACCGCCACCACGATCTCGCCGTCGTTGACGACGAAGACCTGGTAGGGCACCAGGCTGGCGTGGGCATTGCCGTAGCGGCCAGGGACCTTGCCGCTGGCGAAATAGCCGGTGACCTGGTTGCCGCCGAGCGCGACGATGCAGTCGAGCAGCGCCATGTCGATGTACTGGCCCTGGCCCGACACGCTGCGGTACTGCAGCGCGGCCAGGATCGCGACGGTCGCGTACATGCCGGTCATCACGTCGGCGATCGCGATGCCGGCCTTCTGCGGCCCGCCGCCCGGCAGGTCGTCGCGCTCGCCGGTGATGCTCATCAGCCCGCCCAGGGCCTGGAAGACGAAGTCGTAGCCGGGCTTGTGGGCACTCGGCCCGTCCTGCCCGTAGCCGGTGATCGAGCAGTACACCAGGCCCGGGCTGACCGCCTGCAGCGACAGGTAGTCCAGCCCGTAGCGGCGCAGGTCGCCGATCTTGTAGTTCTCGATCACCACATCGCTCAGCGCCGCGAGCCGGCGCACCAGGGCCTGGCCTTCCGGTTTGGCGATGTCCAGCGTGATCGACTGCTTGCCGCGGTTGGCCGCGGCAAAGTATGAAGAGTCGCGGCGGCCACTGCCGCCGGCATCGGCTATCCATGGCGGGCCCCAGGAGCGGGTGTCGTCGCCGCTGCCCGGGCGCTCGATCTTGATCACCTCGGCACCCATGTCGGCCAGGTTCTGGCTGCACCAGGGCCCGGCCAGCACCCGCGAAAGGTCAAGCACCCGCAAGTGCGATAGCGCGCCAGGCCCGGCCGGCCGCTGTGTGGTGTCGGCGGCCATCAGTCGAGCGTCACCTTGGCATCGGCGGTCACCTTGCCCCATTTCGTCAGCTCGGTGTCGACGAAGTTCGCGAACTGCGCCTGGCTCATCTGGCCGGGGTCGGCGCCGAGCTTGGCGTACTGGCTGCGGATGTTCGCGCTCTGCAGCGCCTGCAGCAGGTCGCCGGCGACCCGGTCGCGCAGCGTCGGCGCCATGCGGCCCGGCGCGTACAGGCCGAACCAGGCCGTCGCCTCGAAGCCCTTCAGCCCGGCCTCGCTGATCGTCGGCACCTCGGGCAGCGCGGGCGAGCGCACCGACGAGGTGACCGCCAGCGCGCGCAGCTTGCCCGACTGGATGTGCTGGATGACCCCGGGCACCGAGTCGAACATCATCGGAATCTGGCCGCCGAGCAGGTCGTTGAGCGCCGGCGCGGCGCCCTTGTAGGGCACGTGCACCATGTCGACGCCGGCCATCGACTTGAACAGCTCACCCGAGAGGTGGTTGGCGCCGCCGTTGCCGGACGATCCGAAACTGACCTTGCCCGGGTTCGCCCTGGCGTAGGCGACCAGCGCCTGCACGCTGGTCGGCGCGAACAAAGGGTGGGTCACCAGCACATTGGGCACTGCCGCAACCAGCGCCAGCGGCGTGAAATCGGTGCGGGTGTTGTACTTCAGGGCCTTGTACAGACCCGGGTTGATCACGTGGTGCGTGGCCGTCAGCATCAGCGTGTAGCCGTCGGCCGGCATGCGCGCGAACTGCTCCGAGAAGATCGTGCCGCTGGCGCCGGCGCGGTTCTCGACCACCACCGGCGTGTTCCAGCGCTGCTGCAGCTCGGCCGCGAGCTGACGCGCCAGGATGTCGGTCGTGCCGCCCGGTGGGAAGGGCACGACGATCTTCACCGGCTGGGTCGGAAAGTCCTGGGCCTGGGCGGCGGGCACCTCCACCACACCAGCGAGGATCACAAGGCCCGTAAGGCCGGTGCGGGCGGCCGAGGCCAGGTGGCGCTTGATCTGCGCGAGGACATGCATCGCTGTCTCCTTGGTGATAAGGCGGGGGGGGTCGGTGGACGGGGCTCAGCCGGCGAGCGGGAATTCGACCATCGCCTCGCCCACGGCCACCACCTCGCCGCGCTGGTTGTGCACCTGCACCTCGAGGTTGACCCAGCGGCTGGCCTGGGTGTCCTTGATGGCGCTGACCACGGCGCTAGGCGTGATCGTATCGCCCGGCTTGACCGGCGCCTTCCAGCGCGTCTCGAGCCGCCGCTGCTGCCCGCCCTGGGGGTAGAGCCAGTCGGTCAGCATCTTCGAGATGACGCCGAAGTTGTTCATGCCGTGCATGATGATCCCGCCGAACTGGGTCTTGCCGAAGCTGCCCTGCATGTAGTCGTCGTCCAGGTGGAGCGGGTTGTAGTCGAGCGAGGCCGCGCAGAAATCGCGGATCGACTCGCGCGTCGGCGAGAACGGCGTGCCGCTGATCTGCTGGCCCGCGACGACGGGCAGCGTGGCGGAAGAGGTGTGGTGCGACATGGGTGCGGGCTCCGGTGCTCAGCGCGGGCGGATCGTCCAGCCACGGCCGGCGCAGATGACCTGGTCGTGCTGGTTGAAGAAGACGTTGTCGTGCACGACGAACAGCCGGTCCTTCTTGATGAACTTGTCGAGTGCGCGCGCCTGCAGCCGGATCGTGTCGCCGGGGCGCGCCGGCAGGTGGTAGCTCCAGGACTGGCCGGCATTCACCGTGCCCGGGGTGCGCATCCAGTCGTCGGCGGGGGTGCACGAGAACATCAGCAGGATGTGGATCGCCGGCGGGGCGATCAGGCCACCGTAGGGCGTGGTCTTGGCATAGGCCTCGTCGAAGTACAGCGGGTGCAGGTCACCCACCACGCGGCAGTAGGTCTGGATCGCCTCCAGCGTCAGCGTGTACGGGATCGTCTTGCGCGGCTCGCCGGGGGTGATCTGCTCCCAGGTCTTGCGCAGTTCCTGGTCCTTCCAGAAGTCGGTTTCGAAGCTTGGTTCGCTCATGGCTGGGGGTGGGGTTGATGGCTGCGGGCTTGTCCGGTACATTGACCGCTTTTGACCTACTTTGACCGCTTGGCGGACTTATTCGTCCGCCTGAAGGCCATTATTCGCGTCGACAGGCGACGCTGTCAATTCACGCAAGCTAGGCAGGCACCGGCCATGGCCAGACCCGAGAGCGCAGCCTTCGTACGCACCTTTGCGCGTGGCCTGAAGGTCATCGAGGTGCTGGGCCAGGTGCCGGGGGGGCAGACCCTGACCCAGGTCGCCGAGGGCGTGGACCTGCCGCGCACCGCGGTGCGCCGCTTCCTGCTGACCTTGATCGAGCTCTCGTTCGTGCGCACCGACGGCAAGCGCTACTGGCTGACGCCGCGGGTGCTGCGCCTCGGGCTGTCCTACCTGTCGTCGCTGCCCTACTGGCACGACGCCCAGCCCGCGCTGGAGGAGCTGCGCGCGCGCATCGAACAGTCGTGCGCGCTGTCGGTGCTCGATGGCGAAGAGCTGGTCTACGTGCAGCGCCAGCACGCTCATCGGCAGGATGCGCTGGGGAGCCGGCTGCCGGTGCATGCCGTCTCGATGGGACGAATCCTGCTTGCCGGCCTGGGCGGCGATGAGCTCGCAGCCTACCTCGACCAGGCCCGCCTGGCCCGCCTGACCAGCGCCACCGTGACCGACCGCGCCCGCCTGCACCAGGCCATCGTCGATGCCCGCACCCAGGGCTGGGCCTGGGTTGACGGCGAACTCGACGAATCCATTTGCGGCCTGGCCGTGCCGGTGCGCGATCGCAGCGGCGCCACCATCGCCGCGCTGAACGTCAGCTTGCCGGCGGGCGAGTTCGACCAGGCGGCCGCCGTGAAGCTGTTCCTGGCCGAGCTGCGCAGCACCGCGGGGCGGTTGCGGGCGAGTGCGCGTTAGGGGCCTGGGCGCGAGGGCCGACTGGGTCGGTGTTCAGGTACCCGCCAGTTCGTCTGCCGGGCGGCGCAAACTGCGATCGAAGGGGTTGATCTGCATTTGCAGGGCGGCGGCTTCTCGTTGCAGCAGTGCCGTCACCACCGGCAGGCGCTCGGCATTCAGCCGACTGGCCAGCGTGCCCACGCTCAGCGCCGCCACCACGCGTTGGTTGCCATCGAACACCGGCACCGCCACACCGGCCATGCCTTCGATCAAGCCGGAATTGGTATTGGCATAACCCTGGGCGCGTGCTTTGGCCGCCTCGGTGCGCAGGTAAACGCCGTCCAGGTTGCTCATGTGCAGCAAGCGCGGCACGTTGAAGCGCACGATCTCTTCCTGCTCGGGCGCCGGCAGGTGAGCCAGGATGGCCATGGCGCCTTGGCCCACGCCCAGGGGCACCCGTCCACCGACATCGCCGGTGAAGCTGCGGATCGGGAAAGGCCCTTCCCAACGGTCCAGGCACAGCGCATCAAAGCCGGCCCGCACCAGCAGGAAGACGCTGTCGCCCAGCGCCGCACCCAAGCGCAACAGCGCCGGACGGGCCAGCGCGCGCAGGCCGCCCTGATCGCCCGAGCGCGCAGCCAGGGCGAAAAACTCGATGCTCAGGCGGTACAGCTTGCGCTGGCCGGTCTGCTCCACCAGCCCCTCTTCGATCAGCTGTTGCAGCAGACGGTGCGCGGTGGCCTGGGTCAGGCCCAGGGCCTGGCACAGGTCGCTGATGCGCAGACCGTGCTCGGCCTGGGCGGCCAGGGCGCGCACGATCGACATGGCACGGTGCAGGCTCGAGACAGCGCTGTCTTCGTCTTTGTTCGTCCGCGCTGCCGTCCGGTTGTTCGTCTGTTCCTCGGAAACTTTCTTCACGATTCGCCTTTCATTTTCCGATCAACGGAACAAGTATGAATCGTTTTCTGCATATCGGGTATTCGGTCTTGACGCACCAACGGCCTGCCACGCACACTGGATCGCCTTGGGGGCCTGCGAATGTCGTTCCTGATTCTTGAAGGCGTCTCGAAGTACTACGGCGATTTCGGCGCGCTGATCGACATGAACCTGCGCATCGAGCGCGGCGAGTTCATTTCGCTGCTCGGCCCTTCGGGCTGCGGCAAGACGACCACGCTGCAGGCCATTGCCGGCCTGATCGAGGTCACACGCGGGCGCATGCAGCTCGATGGCCGCGACATCACCCACCTGCCCGTCAACCAGCGCGGGCTGGGCATCGTGTTCCAGAGCTACGCCCTGTTTCCGCACATGACGGTGGCGCAGAACGTGAGCTTCGGCCTGGAGATGCGCCGCATGTCCAAGCACGTGCGCGACGAACGCATCGCCAAGATGCTGAAGCTGGTGCATCTGGAAATGCTGGCCGAACGCTACCCGCGCGAACTCTCTGGCGGGCAACGCCAGCGGGTGGCCATTGCACGCGCCTTGGTCATCGAGCCGCCGGTGCTGTTGCTGGACGAACCCTTGTCCAACCTGGACGCCAAGCTGCGCGAAGAAATGCAGTTCGAGTTGCGCCGCATCCAGCGCAAGGTGGGCACCACCACGGTGATGGTGACGCATGACCAGGCCGAAGCGCTGTCGATCAGCGACCGCGTGGTGGTCATGCAGGCAGGCCGCGCCACGCAGGTGGATGCGCCCTACCGCTTGTATGAGCATCCGAAGACCGCGTTCATCTCGGGCTTTGTGGGCAAGACCAATTTGCTGCCCGGCCGCGTGGCGCGCCAGGGCGGCGCCTGCGAAGTGGTGCTGGCCCAGGGCCAGCGCCTGCCGGTGGCCGCCAACGAGTTTGCCGAAGGCGCCGAAGTCACCGTGTGCCTGCGGCCGGAGAAACTGTTCTTCACCACGCCGCAGCAGGGTGCCTTGGCCGGGCGCATCAGCGAGCGCTTTTTTCTGGGCAGCCAGTGGCTGTACCGCATCGCAACAACTTTGGGCGAGCTGGAATTGAGCTGCCCCAACGACGGCAGTGCGCCGCAGTCGGAACAGGCCGAGGTGCATCTGGCCTGGGCACCCGACGTGGCGCGCCTGCTGGCGCCGCAGGCCACGCCATGAGCCCGGCCGCAGCGCGCTGGCTGCCCTTGTGGCTGAGCCTGCCCTCGCTGGCGCTGTTCGGACTGTTGATGCTGCTGCCCTTGGGGCTGACGGCGCTGCTGTCGTTCCAGCACTACGACATCGAGCGCGGGGTGCAGAGCGGCTACACCCTGGCCAACTATGCCCATGTGCTGGGTGATGCCTACTACTACGAGATCTTCTTTCGCACCATCTGGGTAGCGGTGCTGACGACCTTGCTGTGCCTGCTGATCGGCACCCCCGAGGCCTACATCCTCAGCCGCATGGGCAGCCCCTGGCGCTCCATCTTCTTGCTGGTGATCCTGGCGCCGTTGTTGGTGTCGGTGGTGGTGCGGGCCTTTGGCTGGAGCCTGCTGCTGGGGCCGAACGGCTTGGTCAATCAAGCCTTCACGGCCCTGGGCATCGGCCCGGTGCGCATGCTGTACACGCCCACGGCGGTGGTGGTGGCGTTGGTGCATGTGATGCTGCCCTTCATGGTGATCCCGGTCTGGACCTCGCTGCAAAAGCTCGACCCGATGGTGGAGAACGCCGCCCTCACGCTGGGCGCTTCGCGCTGGACGGTGCTGCGCCGCGTGGTGCTGCCGCAGGTGACGCCGGGCGTGCTGTCCGGCAGCCTCATCGTCTTCGGCCTGAGCGCCAGCGCGCTGGCCATTCCCGGCCTGTTGGGCGGGCGGCGGCTGAAGATGGTGGCCACCATCATCTACGACGAATACCTGCATGAACTGAACTGGCCCTTGGGCGCCGCCCTCGCACTGGCCCTGTTGGTGCTGAACCTGGTGGTCATGCTGAGCTACAACGCCGTGCTCGAAAGCGGCTACAAGAAACGGCTGGGCTGAAGGATGCAGCGCACCGGCCCTTGGGCCCTGGCCTTTCATGCCGCCGTCACGGTGTTCATGCTGGCGCCGCTGGTCATCGTCTGTCTGGTGGCCTTCACGCCGAAGGACACCCTGTCCATTCCTTGGGGCAGCTATTCGCTGCGCTGGTTTCGCGCCGTGTTCGAGCACTCCGATCTGGTGCAGTCCTTCTGGAACAGCCTGTTCGTGGCCCTGGTGGCCGCTACGCTGGCCGTGCTGCTGGCCGTGCCGGCGGGTATGGCCATTGCGCGCCATGAATTCCCGGGCCGCAACGCGCTCAACGGCTTGTTGCTATCGCCCTTGATCGTGCCGCACCTGGTGTTGGGCGTGGCCATGCTGCGCTTGTTTGCCCTGCTGGACGCACGCGGCTCCACGCTGTGGCTGACCCTGGCCCATGTGGTGGTGATAACGCCCTATGCCCTGCGCCTGGTGGTCGCTGCGCTGGCGGGGCTGGACCGCAGCGCCGAGCAGGCCGCCATGAGCCTGGGCGCGAGCCGCTTCACCGTGTTTCGCCGCATCACCCTGCCCTTGATGCTGCCGGGCATCACCGGCGGCTGGCTGCTGGCCTTCATCAACAGTTTCGATGAGGTCACGATGTCGATCTTCATCACCTCGCCGCAAACGGTGACGCTGCCGGTGCGCATGTACATGCTCGCCACGGAATCGGTCGATCCGATGATGGCCGCCGTCTCTGCGCTGATGGTCGGGCTGACCGCCCTGACCATGGTGGTGCTGGATCGCCTGTACGGCCTGGACAAGATTCTGGTGGGTCAGCATTGAAGCCGCCCCTGGTTCCGCTGCTAAGCCCCCTGCTCCAGCGCCTGCCCGGCCAGCCATCGCGCGCTACCGTGCACTTTGTGGTCGATGGCCTGGCTTGCACGGCCCTGCAAGGCGACACCGTGCTGACAGCCCTGCTCACCCAAGGCACACGGCTGCGTGACAGCGAATTCAGCGGCCAGGCGCGCGCCGGCTTCTGCCTCATGGGTGCCTGCCAGGATTGCTGGGTGCACACCACGCAAGGCCAGCGCTTGCGGGCCTGCAGCACGCTGCTGGAAGAAGGCCTGCAGTTGATCACGAGGCCGGTGCCATGAACGCAGCCATCGTCATCGTGGGCGCCGGCCCAGCGGGCATGCGCGCGGCCGAGCAAGTAGTGGCGGCCGGCCAGCGGCCGGTGGTCATCGACGAAGGGCTGCGTTGCGGCGGCCAGATCTACCGCCAGCCGCCAGCTGCATTTCAGCGCACGCACCGCGCGTTGTATGGCTTCGAAGCCGACAAGGCGCGCGCACTGCACGAGCGTTTTGCCGAGTTGTTGCCGCAGCTCGATTACCGCCCGAACTCCTTGGTCTGGAACATCGAACACCCGGCGCTGCACCTGCTGCAGGAAGGCCGCGCCGACACGCTGCGCTACCAGGCCCTGATCCTGGCCACCGGCGCCACGGACCGCGTGCTGCCCTTCCCGGGCTGGACGCTGCCGGGCGTCACCACCCTGGGCGGCGCCCAGGTGGCCTTGAAGTACCAGGCCTGCCTGTTGGGGCCGCGCATCGTCTTCGCTGGCACGGGGCCCTTGCTCTACCTGGTGGCCTGGCAATACGCCAGCCACGGCGCCCAGGTGGTGGCGGTGCTCGACACCGCGCCACCAGGCGCGCAGCAAGCCGCCTTGCCGCAGCTGCTGGCCCGGCCTGGCGTGGCCGCCAGAGGCGCCTACTTTCTGGCCCGCCTGCGCCTGGCTGGGGTGGCCGTGCACCATGGCGTGCGCCTGCTGCGCGCGCAAGGTGTCGACCGGGTGACCGCCTTGCATTGGCGCCGCGCCGATGGCCACGAACAGCGCAGCACGTGCGATGCCATCGCCACCGGCCACGGCCTGCGCAGCGAGACGCAATTGGCTGATCTGGCCGGTTGCCGCTTTGCCTACCAGCCTGTGGATCAAGCCTGGCTGCCCGAGCGCGGCCCGGCGGGCCGCAGTACCGTGCCCGGCGTCTACCTGGCCGGTGACGGCGCGGCCATTCTGGGCGCCGATGCGGCCGAACTGAGCGGCACCGTTGCGGCGTTGGCGGCATTGGAAGACCTGGGCCTGGCCGCCCCCGCGAGCCAGGCCAAGGCCGCCGCCCTTGAAGGCGGCTTGCAGCGCCATACGCGCTTTCGCGCCGGGCTGGAAACCGCCTTTGCCTTGCCGCTGCAATGGGCCGCCGAGGCCAGCGACGAGCTGATCGTCTGCCGCTGCGAAGAGATCACTGCGGGCGAATTGCGCCACTGCGTCAAGGTCACCGGCACACGCGAGATGAACCGCCTGAAGGCGTTGACGCGCATCGGTATGGGCCGCTGCCAGGGCCGCATGTGTGCACCCGCGACAGCCCGCCTGTTGGCCCACGCCGCAGGCTGCGAGCTGCAGGCGGTGGGCCGGCTGCGTAGCCAGGCGCCTGTGAAGCCGGTGCCCATTGCTGCGCTGGCCACCACCGAACCCATTCGCACCGTGCCGCCGGAGCAGCGCGATGACTGACCCTGCCACCCGGACCTTGAGCGCCGATGTGGCCATCGTGGGCGGCGGCATCGTCGGCAGCGCGGCGGCGCTGTTTCTACGTCGCGCGGGCTTGTCGGTGGTGTTGCTGGAACGTGGCCTGTGCGGCGCGGCGGCCAGCGGCGTGAACTACGGCGGCGTGCGCGCGCAAGGCCGGGCCATCGCCCAACTGCCGCTGGCATTGAGGGCGCGCCAACTGTGGGCCCGCCTGCCCGAGCTGGTCGGTATCGACGGTGAATATGTTGTTTCCGGCCATCTGAAGTTGGCCCGTTCGGAGGCCGAAATGGCCAGCCTGCACGCCTACGCCTCCCAGGTGTGTGCCCACGGCCTGGCGCTGCAACTGATCAGCGGTGCGGCCTTTCGCGCCGCCCACCCCTGGACCGGCGCAGCGGTGATCGGGGCCTCGTTCTGCCCCGATGACGGCCACGCCAACCCGCGCCTGGTGTCGCCAGCCTTCGCCCGTGCCGCCGCCGCCGCCGGCGCCCGGGTGATCGAACACTGCACAGTGACCGAGTTGAGCCACACCGGCAGCCGGTTCCAGCTCGGCAATGGCCAGGGCCTGGTGGTCCACGCGCCGTGGTTGCTGAACTGTGCGGGCGCCTGGGCCTTGGACATTGCCCGCGCTTTTGGCGAGCACGCGCCGCTGTTCACCATCCACCCCGGCATGGCGGTGACCGAGCCTGTGCCGCGCTTCATGGCCGTGAACGTGGGTATGGAAGGTGGTGGCATCTACGGCCGCCAGACAGCACGGGGCCATTGCGTCATGGGCGGCAGCCGCGGCCTGGCCAACGGCGCGCTGTACGCTACCCCCACCACCACGGCCATGGGCGACTTGTGCCAACGCATGGCCGAGGTCTTTCCGGCCCTGGCGCACGCGCAGGTGGTCCGCTTCTGGAGCGGTGTCGAAGGCTCCCTGCCCGATCATCATCCCGTCATCTCACCCAGCGGCACGACGCCCCAGCTGATCCACGCCTTCGGCTTTTGCGGCGCCGGCTTCCAGACCGGCCCGGCCGTGGGCGAGTTACTGGCCGAACTTGTGCACCAGGGCCGCACCAGCATCGATCTGAGCCCGTTTTCACTGGCTCGGTTCGCCGAGCAAACCAACCCCTTCACCCCTGTCACCCCTGTCACCCCCTGAAAGGAATCACCATGTCGACCCCGAATGCCCGCCTCCTTGCCTTGGTCGCCACCGTGGCCTGCGCGCTGGGAACCATCAGCGCCCACGCCCAGGACAACAAGACGCTGTACATCGGCATGAACGGGGGCGACATGGAGCGCTCGTACACCCGCTACGTCTTCCCCGCCTTCGAGAAGATTCACGGCGTGAAGGTGGTGGTGGTGCCCGGCACTTCCTCGGACATCCTGGCCAAGGTGCAGGCGAGCAAGGAAAAGCCGCCCGTGCACGTGATGTTTCTGGACGACGGGGTGATGATGCGTGCCATCAAGATGGGCCTGTGCAGCAAGCTCGCGGATTCACCCGTGCTGAAGGATCTGTACCCCAGCGCGCGCATGGGCGGCGACATGGCCGCGGGCGTGAACGTGGGCATGACCGGCATTGCCTACAACAAGAAGATGTTCGATGAGAAGAAGTGGCCCGCACCCACTTCATGGATGGACTTCGCCGACCCGAAGTTCAAAGGCAAGGTGGTCTTCCAATCCATGCCTGCCAGCAGCTTCGGCCTGCATGGTTTCCTGATGTTCAACCGCATCCAGGGCGGCAGCGAGAAGAACGTGGACCCGGGCTTTGCCAAGTGGGGCAGCACCATCGGCCCCAACGTGCTGGAGTACATCCCCAGCTCGGGCAAGCTGTCTGAGATGGTGCAAAACGGCGAGGCCGCCATCTTCCCGCTCACGCCCACCGGCGTGGCCACGCAAAAGGCGCGCGGCGTGCCGATGGAATACGCCCAACCCAAAGAAGGCTCGGTGCTGCTGATGGTGGCCGAGTGCGTGGTGGCCAACAACAACAACCCGGCCATGGCGCAAAAGCTGGCGGAGTTTTTGCTGAGCCCGCAGGCTCAGGCTG
>JBBQMM010000028.1:0-17493 GCA_038328935.1 Burkholderiales bacterium | reverse complement strand
CTTGCATCGAACGGACGTTCCTGGCCCTGTGGGTGTCGTCGGGTCGCCGGCAGTCGAAGTCGGATCGTGCCTCGGCACCTGCAGCGCGCACGCCCCGACCGGCGGAGCGCGTCAGACACTTCCAGGCGCAGCCGTGATCCTGTTGCCGCATGCACCTTGCGTTTGCAGACAAGGCAGGTCACATCACCGACCTGCTGCCCAGTCACAACCAAGGTAATCGACATGTCACGCACGCCCCAACCACTGCTCACCGTCAGCGCGCTGCTGGCAACCCTGGCGCTTTCTGCCTGTGGCGGGGGCGACGACACGCCGTCCGCTGCCGCGCCCGCGGCCCCGGCCCCGGCCCCCGCCAGCACCACCGTCACCGGCAGCGTCGTCAAAGGCCCCGTGGCCAGCGCGCAGGTGTGCGGCTACCGCGTGGTGGCCAACGCCCGCGGCACGGGCCTGGGCAGTTGCACCACCACCGACGCCAGCGGCAACTACACGCTCACGCTACCCGCTGGCAGTGGGCCGCTGTGGGTGGAAGCCACGGGCGGCAGCTACACCGACGAAATCACCGCCGCCGCCACCGCACTGCCCGCCGGTTCGGCCTTGCGCGGCCTGGTCACCGCCAATGGCAGCAGCGTGATCAGCATGCTCACGCCCTTGACGACGCTGGCACTGAACGCCGCCGCAGCCAGCGCGGGCGCCAGCGGCACGCTCGACAGCGCAGCTTTCAACACTGCCGCCACGCAGTTGCTGGCGGCCTTGAACCTGCCCGGCACGCTGAACATCAGCACCACGCAGCCCACCTTCGGCAGCGGCGTCAACAGCTACGGCACCGCGCTGACGGCGATCTCGCGCATGGTGGCCAATGGCCTGACGCTGGCGCAGATTCTTGCGTCATCGCAACCGTCGGCCTTGGCAGCGGCGTATGCCGTAGCCGCCAACCCGCCTGTGGCCGTGCCGGTGCCGGTGCCGGTGCCGGTGCCGGTGCCACCCGTCGCTGGCGGTGCGCCGCTGGTGATCACGGGGGCCACGCCGGCGGGCTGGAACGGCACGCTGGACAAGACAGCGGCGCAGTTCGAACACGGCAGCAGTGCCTCAACCGGCGCCCCCTACACGTCCACGGAGCCTTACTGCCGGGTGGCGGCCTACGGCTTGCTCGCCGGGGGCGATGGCAAAAAATACTTCATCGAAATCCCGTTCAGAAAGGACAACCAGGCGGTCGGCCTGGCCAGGTTCGGCGACGACGCCACGCTCGCCACGCTGGCGCGAACGGCCGACCCGACGACGGGCATCGCCATCGACACCGTGAACCGGCGCATCACCCTCACCAACTTCGTGATTGGCGGGGCCAACAGCATCCGAACGCTGACGCTGAACGGCACGCTTGACTACCCCACCAATGTCGCGCCGGAGAACCGCGCGGCCTGCGGCTGACGCACTGCAACCTGGCCGGCCAGGTGCTGGATCACCGCGGTTGATCCTGAGCTGCGCCAACTCTGCCTGGGTCAGGCGCTGTGTTGAGAAAGTGGCAGCGACTCTGTGCGGCTCGCGGTGCAAGCCAGCAGCACAGTCGCCGTGTCGCCGGTGCTCTGGCCCGGGCCTCGTTGATAGGGGTCGTGCCTGGCCCCATCGCCGGCGCTGGGGTTCAGTGATGTGGTGTCCGTCGACACGACGAGCTGCCATCCGTCGGCTTGCGTCTCCACGGTCACACGAATGCGGCGCCCGTCGCAGGTGTACGCATCGAAGACACGCCGGGGTGACTGTTGGCAGTGCCGGCGCGCTTCGATGAGCCACGCTTCGATGTCATCGGTGTCGATGCGCAGGCCGCTTTGGCACTGGTGAGCGGAGCGCAGGATGTCTTCCCACGTCCGCGCCCTGTCTTCGCCGTCGCAGTGCAGCTCGACGAAGCTGCGGTTGGCAAAAACCATGCGCTCCTGAGAGTCGAACAGCGCGATCGCCAGATTCGAGCGCTGCAAGCCTTCGAGCAGTCGCTCGACCGTCACGTCGTTGGGCGGTCGCACGGCACTCTGCCCGGTTACGCCCGAGTGCGGCCGTGCCGCCATCCACTGCAGCGCATCCTCGGCCACCAGCGGCCGCGCAAACAGGTAGCCCTGGCCTTTTTCACACTCCAGCCGCGCCAGCACGGCGGCCTGGCCTGCGGTCTCGATGCCTTCGGCCACCGTGCCCATGCCCAGACTGCGTGCCACGCGCACGGTGGCGGCGATCAGCACGCGATGGTGCGCGCTGGTCTCGGCCTGGCTGACGAATGAGCGGTCGATCTTCACCACGTCCACCGGCAACAGGTGCAGGCTGGCCAGTGACGAATAGCCGGTGCCGAAATCGTCGAGTGCCAGCGTCAGCCCGAGCGCCTTCAGCTGGTGCAGGCGAACCTGCACGTTGGGGTCCTGTGCCGCCAGCGACTCCGTCACTTCGAGCTGAAGGTTCGCCGCCAGCATGCCGCTGGCGTGCAAGGTTTGTGCGACTTGTTCGACCAGCGCCGGGTCGGCAAGCTGCGCACGCGAGAGGTTCACCGACATCGTGCGCGGAGCGCGGTCGCCCAACACGCGCTGCCAGCGCACGAATTCACGGCAGGCCTCACCGAGCACGAATGCGCCGAGGGCGCCGATCAGGCCGGTCTCTTCGGCCACTTCGATGAACTCCACCGGCGGCACGATGCCGCGGCTCGGGTGGCGCCAGCGCACCAGCGCCTCAGCCGCGACGCAGCCGCCGCTGGCGAGGTCGACGATCGGTTGGTAGACGACAAACAACTCGCCTTCGAGCAGCGCCCGGCGCAGCCCCATTTCGACACTGCCCCGCCGCGCTGCGCGCTCCCTCATCATGGGTTCGAAAACGCTGTAGCGGGCGCCGCCGCCGCGCTTGGCTTCGCGCATCGCGATGCTGGCGTCCTGCAGCAGCGAATCGGCGTCGGCCCCGGCCTGGGCGCGCAGCACCACGCCCATGCTGGCGCTGACATGCACCAGCCGCCCGTCGATGCTGTAGGGCTTGCACAGCGCGCAGAGCAGCCGCTGTGCGATGCTCTGCGCGTCGTCGGCGTGGCGCAGCCCTTCCAGTACGACGACGAACTCGTCTCCTCCCAAGCGCGCCGCGGTGCGCTGCACTTGCGCCGGCCGGCCCACTGCGTCGCCTGCCCGTACCGTTCCGTTCAAGCGTCCGGCCAGCAGCCGCAGCAGTTCGTCGCCGGTCTCCTGACCGAGCGTGACGTTGACGCGGTTGAATCGGTCGCAGTTGATGAACATGACCGCAAACTCGTAGCCGGGATCGCCGCGCGCGGCGGTCAGCGCAAGTTCGATACGTTCCAGCACCACGGCGCGGTTCGGCAGCGCTGTCAGGGTGTCGGTGCGACTGTTGTCGCGCAATTGCCCGGCCAGGCGCTGCTGCTCCTGCTGCACCACCAGCGTGGCGTCGCTGAGACTGGCCATCAGCGTGCCGTCGTCCAGTTTGAGCAGGCTCAGCTCGAGGGTCTGGGCCAGGGCGCCGCGTGCAGCTGCTGCGGGAAGCCCGATTCGCAGCGCTTCGCAGACCACGCCACTGGACGGCGAGAAGCTGGCCGCCAGGGCGCGCAACTGCGGCGCGGCGACATCCAGCACGTCGAACAGGTTGACCAGATTGCCATCAGGCGCCAGCGGCATCAGCAATTGCGCCGACATCGGGTTGATCATCGTGATCTCGCCGTGTGGTGCTATCTGCATCAGGCCGATCGGCGCCTGATACAGGAACTGCATCAGCGCTTCATGTGAAGCCGTGGATTCTGATTTCATGGCATTCAAATCTATTCAGCGCTTCAGGTCGGGCTTGCTTGTGCGGGCGCCGCCAGCGCGGGGAGCCAGCGCTCCACCCGGTTGCGGCCCTGCGCCTTGGCGACGTACATCGCGGTGTCGGCGCGTTTGAGCAGCTCTGCAACGCCGGCCACGGTGTCGTCCATCGTGTCCACGCCGGCGCTGACGGTGTAGCGGATCGACGAGCCGTCGACTTCCACCGCATGCTCGGCGATGCGCTGGCACACGCGCAACGCGACCACACAGGCGCCGTCCAGCGAGGTGTCAGGCAACAGCACCGCGAATTCCTCGCCGCCAATTCTTGCCACCACATCCATGCTTCGGAACGTGGCGCTCAGGCCGGCAGCCAGGTGGCGCAGCACGCCGTCGCCCGCGGCATGGCCGTATTGATCGTTGATATTCTTGAAGTGGTCGGCATCGAACATCACGAGGGACAGCGGCCGGGGCTGCCGTTGCCAGCGTTGCACCTCAAGCTCGGCCGCTTCGAAGAAGACACGCCGGTTCGCCAGGCCGGTCAGGTGGTCGCAGCTGATGACGCTGCGCAGTTTCTCGTTGGCTTCGCGGCGGTCGCTGACGTCACGGATGATCAGGCTGTAGGCACGCTCCTGGGGCGGCGCTTCATCGTCGGCCAGCAGCGGGGCGATCAGGCAGCTGCCCCAGAACCGCGAGCCGTCGGCGCGGTGCAACCAGCCTTCGTCCAGGCTCCAGCCACTGCGGTCGGCTTCCTGCAAACGGTCGAGCACGCGTTGCCCGGGCATGGCGTCAACGGGGTAGAAAACGGCAAAGGGCTGGCCGATCACCGCTTCGGCCGCGAAGCCGGTCAGGCGGCCGACGCCGAGGTTCCAGTCGGTGGCGCGGCCGGCAGCGTCCAGCGTCATCAGGGCGTAATCCGAGATGCCGGCGACGATGGTGCTGATCCAGGCCTGGTTCAAACGCAGTTCGCGTTCGCGCTGGACGGTCACCGACACATCGCTGATCACGGCCATCAGACGGCTTTGGTCGAGCTTGAGCAGCGTCAGCGACAGCACTTGCGCGCCCTTGCCACCCGGCCGGCCCGCGGTCACTTGCATCTGCAGGCCTTCGCACACCATGCCATGGCTGGCCTCGAAGGCCTGCGCGCGGTGACGAAGATCGGGTGCTACGGGTGCCAGCGCCTTGAAAAGGTTGTCCAGGCTGCCATCGCGCGACAGCGGCATCAGCAGCTGCGCGCACAGCGGGTTGGCCATCAGGATCTCGCCGTCCAGTCGCGTTTGCACCAGACCGATCGGGGCCATGTAGAGGAACTGCAGCAGCGCCTCGTACTCGTCTTCGACCGTTGCAGGCCCGGTTGCAGGCCCGGTTGCAGGCCCAGTTGCAAGCCCGGTTGCAGGCGCGCTTGAATGCGCGGTTGGAAGCGCGGTTGAAAGCGCGGTTGGAAGCACAGCCGGGAGCACGGACGGGTGCAGCTCAGACGGGGCGATGCACCAGCACCCAGCGAATGCTCGCGCTGGCAGTTGCCAGCAGACGCAGCTTCACTTTCACCGGCCGCATGCGCAGCGTCAGCACGTAGTCGATGGTGGCGTCGAGCGAGCCGCCGCTGGCCTGCGCGTCCTCGAAGCGCTGGGCGACGAGAAAGTTGTTCATGCAGGGCGCCACCACGGTAAACAGCGTGTGGCCGAGCACGCGTTGCGGCGACAGGCCGGCAGCCGCTGACTCGAAGCGGTTGTAGCGGCATACGACGCCAGCAGCGTCGATGCCGATGGTGCCGAAGTCGAGCAGATCGAGATCGGCGTCACCGGCTTCGTTCAGCCAGCGGTGCAGATCGGGGTCGGTGAAGGCGATGGCAGTGGCAGTGGCAGGGGCATTGACAAGACTGGCGGACATGAAGGCTCCATCAAAAATTCGGCTCGTATCGAACGGGGCGGGCGGAGCTTCCCGAAATGAAAGTGTCGAGTAGCCACTTTCACTGATCCCGCTGCGGGGATTGAACGCAGCGCACCGTCCCTGGAATTCCTGTATTTCGGCAGCCCCCGCCAGGACTTGAACCCTCGGCGCGTCGGGCCCGCCCAGCGACCACACAGCGACCACCCACCGCTGCACCCGAAGGCTCGATGCGTGTCAGCCGACAAACACGGGCTGCGCAGGCAGCTGCAAGCAGACGACTTGGGGACTGAGCCGCTTGTTCATCCGATGTCGCCCGGCCCACCGCGGCCAGCGCCAGGGCGATCAAGGCAGCTGCGATCAAGGCCAGCGTCGACGGCTCGGGCACCACCGCGGCGCACACCGCGTCGGCGATCAGCGCGTGCATCGTGGCGGTCGGGTGCAGGCCGTCCCAGAACACGTACTTGCTGCAATCGGCGGCGGCGATCGCGCCGCAGGCATCGCTGGCGTTGGCAAAGCCGAAGGCGCCCGGTGTTGCTGAAGCGGAACGGGTCGCGTGCGGCCCAACGCATGGTCGTCCCTACAGGCTGCCGACCGGCTGCCAGCCGCCGTCGAACGACGGGCCGACATCCAGCATCACCGCCACCTGCTCGCGCAGCCCCGCCGACGACACCTGCGCTGCCGCCATCGCCGGCGCCACGGTCAGCGCCACCGCGCTGAACAGGCCGCGCCTGAAGGGCTTGACCATCGCCGTGCCCTTTTCGATGCGCGAGAAGAACGAGCCCCACAGGCCGTGCAGCGCCAGCGGCACCACCGGCACCGGGTGGCTCTGCAGCAGCTTCATCACGCCGCCTTTGAATGCGCCCAGGCTGCCGTCGCGGGTGATGCCGCCTTCGGGGAAGATGCACAGCAAGTCACCTTCGTCCAGCACCTGGCGCGCCTGCGCAAAGGCCGCTTGGTAGACCACCGCATCGTCACGCTGCGGCGCAATCGGTATCGCCTTGGCCAGGCGGAACAGCGCCCCCAGCACCGGCATCTCGAAGATGCGGCTGTCCATGATGAAGCGGATCGGCCGCGGGCTGGCCGCCATCAGCATCACGGCGTCGACATAACTGACGTGGTTGCAGACCAGGATGGCAGCGCCCTGCACAGGGATGTGGTCATCGCCCCGCACCTGGAAGCGGTAGACGCAGCGCGTCAACACCCAGGCCACGAAGCGCAGGAAGTACTCGGGCACCAGCATGAAGATGTAGAAGGCCACCACTGCATTCAGCAGCCCCACCACCAGAAACACCTGCGGGATGCTGAAGCCCGCGCCCAGCAGCGCACCGACGCCGACGCTGCTGACGATCATGAACAGCGCGTTCAGGATGTTGTTGGCAGCGATGATGCGTGCGCGGTGCGTGGGCTGGCTGCGCATCTGGATCAGCGCATACATCGGCACGCTGTAGATGCCGGCAAACAGCGACAGCAACGCCAGGTCGGCCAGCACGCGCCAGTGGGCGGGCTGCGCCACGAAGGCCGCCGCGCCCATCAGCGGCGCCGCAGGCAGACCGCGTGACGCGAAGTACAGGTCGACGCTGAACAGCGTCATGCCGATGGCGCCCAGCGGCACGAGGCCGATTTCCACATGCCGCTTGCTCAGCATCTCGCACAGCAGCGCGCCCACGCCGATGCCCACCGAGAACACCACCAGCAGCAGTGAGGCCACCTGCTCGTTGCCGTGCAGCACATCACGCGCAAAACTCGGAAACTGGCTCAGGAATACGGCACCGAAAAACCACATCCAGCTGATGCCCAGCAGCGAGCGGAACACCACCACATTGCCATGCGCCAGCTTGAGGTTGCGCCAGGTCTCGGTGAACGGGTTCCAGTTGATGACGAGCTGCGGGTCGGTGGCCGGCGACGAGGGCACCGCCTGCGCCAGCACACGCCCCAGCACGGCCAGCGCCACGCACACTGCGGCCACGTAGCCGGCACCCACCTGCGGCACGGCAATCAACAGCCCGCCGGCCAGGTTGCCCAGCAAGATGGCAACGAAGGTGCCCATCTCCACCATGCCGTTGCCGCCTGTCAGTTCACGCTCGTTCAGGTGTTGCGGCAGGTAGGCAAACTTCACCGGGCCGAACAGCGTGCTGTGCAGGCCCATCAGGAACACGCAGCTCAGCAGCAGCGGCACCTGCTGCTGCACGAAACCCCAGCCGGCGAGCAGCATGATGGCGATTTCCAGCCACTTGACGGCGCGGATCAGCCGCTCCTTCGGGTACTTGTCGGCCAGCTGCCCGCTGGTGGCGCTGAACAGCACGAACGGCAGGATGAACAGCGCCCCGATCACCAGCCCGGCCAGGCTGGCCGGCAGCCACTGCAGCTGCATTTGGTAAGTGACCATCACTGTGAACGCGAACTTGAAGACGTTGTCGTTGCCGGCACCCAGAAACTGCACCCAGAAAAAGGGCGCAAAGCGGCGCTGGCCGAGCAGGGCAAACTGGTTGGGGTGTTGTTCGGTGTTCATGGTGCGGGGCATCGTACTGGCTCTCTGGGCCTGACAGGAAGAGCGGCGGCGTGAGGCTGCTGTGTGTGCGCTGCAGCCATCTTCACCACACCGGCATTCACCGTCACTCCAGGCCTGTAGCCGGCACAGCGAGGGCGCATGTCCTTCACCACACCACCTGCGCCGGTTGGCCCAGGCCGCTGCGCTGCAGCCAGTCGAACACCGAGTCGACGGTGACGGTCTCGATGCGGTCTGAAAAGCGCTTGTCGTTGGGGTGGTCGTCGAAGGCGACGTTGGCGCTGGTGATGCGCGCGCCCAGTCGCGTCATCGCACCCAGCCGCAGCGTCGTGGGCTGGTAGCCCTTGAACTGCAGCCAGGCCTGCGCCCGTTCACGCGTGTCGGCGGCAGGTTCCATCGCCAAGGCCAGCGTTTCGAGCGCCCACTGGTTGCTCTGCTGATAGGTCTGCGCCCAGGGGTAGGCCAGCATGTTGTAGGCGGCGGTGTGCAGCGTGGCGCTGCGCTGGTTGTCCTGCAGCACCGGCAGCAGCGCCGCCTGCACGGCTGGCGCCAGCACCACCACGCCGGCGCGGAATTCAAACGGGTCGTCCAGGAAGAACTCGGCCAGCCCCTGGCGCCAGACATCCGCGACGGCCGTGCCGCACTGGTTGAGCTTGTGCACCACGCGCCAGCCTTTGTCGTCACGGTAGGCCAGGCCGAGGTGGCTGTAGCGCAGGCCATAACGCGACAGGTCCTGCCCCGCACGTGCCAGCACCACCACCCGGGCCTGTGTGGCGTCCAGCGCGGTGCGCGTGCGCGCGGCCAGGTCCAGGCCCTGCTGCACTTTCAGCGCGTCGGGCGCGCGCACTTCGCAACTGCGGCCGGCATGGGCAGGCACCAGCACAGCCATGCTGCACGCCAGCACAAAGGCCATGAGCCAGCGGCGCATCGGCGCGCTCATCGTGTCACCCGCTCGTTGTAGATCAAGGCCTGGCCCACGGCATTGGGCACGATGGCAACGACCTTGCCGGCCGCGTGCAACACCCAGCCGGCGCTGCAGGCCAACGCGCTGATGATGGTGCCCACGGCCATCGAGGCACCGGCCGCTGCATCGGACGCCAGCGTGACGCTGACGCGCACGCCGTCGCTGGTACGTTCCAGCACCCAGACCGTGCCTTCGGCCGACAGCTCCACGGCCTTGAGGGTATAGACCCCGGCCACCGACACCAAAGCCATCGGCGCGACGACCGACAGCGCCACCGGCATGAACGACAGTGCGCTAAGTTCCGAAGCCGCGTTGTTGCGGTGCGCCTGCGCGGGCAGGGGCAGCGCGCAAGCCAACACACAAGTCAGCGCAAAGCGCAAGCCGAGCGCCTGCCCGCTTGCCGTGGGGTGATGCCGAGTGGTCATGAAATTCTCGCGGTGGTTGAAGATGGGGCGCATGGTGCGCGTATCCGCCTTCGGTATCCATCCCTCTTGGGAACGTTGCACGTTTTGCCACATCGGGTATCGTTCGGCGATACTTTTTGCCCCATGCCAAGGCCCATGAGCAGCAGCCACGACCTCGTCACCACGCTGAAAGCCGAACTCAAGCGGGCGGGCATCACCTACGCGCAGCTGGCGCAGCAGATGGGCCTGGCCGAAAGCAGCATCAAACGCATCTTTGCCAGGGGCGACATGCCGCTGTCGCGCATCGACGAGGTGCTGGCGGTGCTGAAGATGGACTTCTCCGAACTGGCGCGCCTGGTGGCGCTGGCCAGCCCGCCGCGCCAGCAGATGACGCTGGAGCAGGAACGCGCCGTGGTGGCCGACCCCAAGCTGCTGCTGGTGGCCATCTGCACGCTGAGCCAATGGTCGCTGGAACAGGTGGTCGACACCTACGCCATCAGCAAGCCGCAGGGCGTGGCCTGCCTGCTGGCGCTGGACAAGCTGGGCTTCCTGGAGCTGCGCGCCAACAACCGCTACCGACTGAAGTTCGACAAGACGTTTCGCTGGCGGCCGGGCGGCCCGGTGATGCAGTTCTTTCGCCAGCATGCGGTGGGTGACTACTACAGCGGCGACTTCGGTGGCACGGGCGAGCTGCTGATGCTGGTGCACGGCCACATCGCACCCCTGCACGCCGCGTTGCTGACCGAAAAGCTGCACCGTGTGGCGCAGGATTTCGCGCAACAGCATCTGGCCGACCAGCGTCTGCCCGACGACGAGAAGCAGGCCTACACATTGGTGATCGGCATGCGGTCGTGGTTGTTCGGCGCCTTCAGGCAGCTGCTGCGGGAGCCGGGGTGAAGAGCGCCTCGCGCAGCGCGGTGCAGCACAGCGCCACTGCCGTGCGCGCCTCGCCCAGGATGCGGCTCATCGGCACAAAGCCGTGGATCTGGCGCTCGAAGCAGACGTACTGGCACGGCGTGCCGGCGGCTGACAACGCATCGGCGTATTGCCGGCCCTCGTCCACCAGCGGGTCGTAGCCCGCTGTCAACACCAGCGCCGGCGCCAGGCCGGCGTGGCTGGCCGCCAGCAGCGGCGATGCACGCCAGTCGGACCACGCGGCCTGCGCCTGCGGCCCGCGGCCCATGTAGTGGTCGCGAAAGTAGTTCATGGTGTCAGCCGTCAGCACGTAGCCCTGCCCGTTGCGCTGGTGCGAGGGCGCAGCGGCCCGCATGTCGGTGGCGGGGTAGATCAGCAACTGAAAAGCCAGCGGCGCGTCGCCAGCGTCGCGCAGCGCCAGCGCCACCACCGCCGCCAGGTTGCCGCCGGCGCTGTCTCCACCGACGGCCACGCGCGTGCTGTCGATGCCCAGCGCCGCGGCCTGCGCACGCAGCCAGCGCGTGGCCTCGATGCTGTCGTCCACCGCGGCCGGAAAGCGGTGCTCCGGCCCCATGCGGTAGTCCACCGCCACCACGACCACGCCGGCGCCGATGCACAGCTGGCGGCAGAGCACGTCGTGCGTGTCGAGGTCGCCCATGGTCCAGCCGCCGCCGTGAAAGAACACCAGCGCCGGCAGCACGGCGTTGGCCGGCGCGCCGTCGACCGGGTGCGGGCGGGACAGGCCATCGGCCGCCTGCGGCCGGTACAGGCGCAGCGGCACACCGCCGGCCGTCTGCAGCAAGCGCACGTCACCCACGGCTGGTGGCTCGGGCTGGGAGTAGAAGCGCCGCTCCAGATAGGCCTGTCGCGCGTCGGCGGGTGTCAGGGTGTGCGCGGGCGGCACCTGGCGCTCGGCCATCAGTTGAATCAGGGCGCGGGCTTCGGGGTCGAGCATGGTGGGCATCCGGTGGTTGATCCGGCGGTTGATCCGGCCGTTGATCCGGTGGTTGATCCGGTTGATCCGGTGGTTGAGCGGCCGCACCGTGCAGGAAGCCGCTGCAGCACCCGTGGCCTCAGAGGCCCGCAGTGGCAGGCAGGATGAATATACTTGCTTCAGGCAAGTATCGGCAAAAAGACCTGACATGACGACTGCACCGCCCGCACCAAGCGCGGCACAGACGCTGCGCGCCTTCAACCGCTTCTACACCCGCCGCATCGGCGTGCTGGGAGAGGGCCGCAAGGGCAGCGTGCACACGGGCGCAGGGGGTTTGCTTTTTTCGCTCACCGAAGCGCGTGTGTTGTGGGAAGTGGCGGAGCGCCCGGGCATGACCGCGGGCACACTGGCGCAGGGGCTGGAGCTGGACCCAGGCTACATCAGCCGGCTGCTGTCGAAGTTGCAGCAACAGGGCCTGTTGCGCGTGCAGCGCTCGGCGCTCGACGCGCGCCAGAAGCCCCTGTCGCTGAGCGCAGCGGGCCGCCGCGCTTTGGTCTCGCTGGAGCAGCGCGCGCAGGTGCAGGCGCAGGCCCTGCTGGCGCCGCTGGCCGGCACGCAACAGCATGAGTTGCTGTACGCCGCACAGCGGATGCAGCAACTGCTGTCGCCAGAGCGCACGTCACAGCCACCTAGGCTGCGTGGGCTGCAGCCCGGCGACCTGGGCTGGGTGGTGTCGCGCCACGGCGCGCTGTACGCGGCCGAGTACGGCTGGGACCAGCGCTTCGAAGGCCTGGTTGCGCGCATCGCGGCCGATTACGTGGACCGGCTCGACCCCGACCGCGAAGCAGCCTGGGTGGCCGAGTGCAACGGCCAGGCCATGGGCTGCGTCTTCCTGGTACAGGCGCGCCACGACAAGACGGGCAAGTCGCTGCCCGGCGTGGCGCAGTTGCGCATGCTGCTGGTGGAGCCTGCGGCGCGCGGCCGCGGTATCGGCACGCTGCTGGTGCAGGCCTGCCACCGGTTTGCTGCGCAAGCCGGCTATCGCAAGGTGCGCCTGCGGACCCACAGCCTGCTGCAAGCGGCACGCGGCATCTACCAGGCTGCCGGCTATGAATGGCTGTCCAGCCAAGCCCAACACAGCTTTGGCCATGCCTTGGTGGGCGAGGTGTGGGAGCTGGATCTTGCGGCCGCTGCTGCGCAGCCCTCGAAAGCCAGAGCTTGAAGGCGCCGGCTGTCGAGACCGCCGTCGAGACAGACGCCTGCCCCTGCGGCAGCGGCGCCCGCTACGCCCCCTGCTGCGGCCGCTGGCACGAAGGCCCGCAACGCCTGCAGGCGCCCACGGCCGAAGCGCTGATGCGCAGCCGCTACAGCGCCTTCGTGCGCGGACTGGGTGCCTATCTTCTGGACAGCTGGCACCCGAGCACCCGACCCGCTGAAACACCGCGCTTCGACGCCGGCGTGCAGTGGCTGGGACTCGAATTGAAGAAGCACCAAAGCACCGAGGCCGACCGCGCCGAAGTGGAGTTCGTGGCACGCAGCAAGATCGGCGGCCGGGCCCAGCGGATGCACGAAAAGAGCCGGTTCGTGCGCGAAGGTGGGCGGTGGTTCTACGTGGACGGCGATCTGACTTGATGGGCATCACGTTGCCGGACGGCGGCCCGGCAAATCAAGCTAGAGTCGATCACAGGCCTCATCCGGGGCCGCGCCCTTGAGACCCGCGCCTCAACCGATTCGATGGATGCCAACCTCTGGCCCGCTTGCGGCGCGGCCTTGCTCGAACCCGACCCGCAGGGCGGGCTTGCGCCCACGCCCGACTATTTCAGGGCCTGGTTGCACCGCCCTGAACTGGAACTGGTGGCAGAGTCGTGCCGCGGCGAGGTGGCGCTGCACCGCTCGCTGAGCGCCGACCCGCTGCGCCCGGTGTCCGCGGCCGAGCTGGCCGCCGTGCGCGACGACGACGTGCGCAGCAACTACCGCCACTTCATCACACTGCGCGACGGCCTGCTGAAAGCGCGCACGCTGCAGGCCTGGTTGCTGGCGCTGTGGCGGGGTGGCAACCAGGGCACACCGCCGGTTTTCATCGCCCAGGTGGTGCAGGCGGTGGTCAGGCAGCTGCTGGTGGATGACGTGCCCGGGGCGGTTGCAGGCACCGACGCCGTCACCGCACGCGCCGCCGAACTGCTGTTCCGTGACCAGCGCGTCAGCCGCCACGAGGGGCGCTGGTTTGCTGGCGACCGCGCCACGCTGGACCTGGAACGTGAAACCCACGGCTTCGGCGACCTCGGCCGCTTGCTGGCGCAGGCGCAGCAGCCGTTGCGGGCGGCAGAGATGCAGGTGCTGCAACCCGCCAATGCACAGGCCTACTGGGCCGAAGCCACGCGCACACCCCGCGGCGGCAGCGCTGCGCTGGCGCGCCACAGCTTCTTGCTGGACCTGACGCACACCATCGAGCAGGACCTGGGCCACAACCTCGTGTTCCGCCTCACACAGGCCCATTCCGGACTGCAGGGCCTGGCGCTGGTGCTGCAGCGCTGGGTGCATCACCTGCTGGGCGTGGAGGTGACGATCACGCCGCTGGAGAAGATCGACGACCCGCACTGGAGTTGGCATGTCGGCCTGGATGTGGAGTCCAGCGCGCTGCTCAACGACCTGTACGAAGACCGGGCCGTGGACAGCGAAAGGCTGCAGCGGCTGATCAGCCTGTTCAGGCTCGATTTTGCCGACCCGCGCACCATGACGGCTGCGCTGGCCGGCAAACCCGTCTACCTGGGGCTGATGGCCAGCCCCGACATGCTGCTGCGCGTGAAGCCGCAGAATCTGCTGCTCAACCTGCCGCTGGCGCAGCGCAACTGATCCTGCATTCCTGAAACACCGACCCGCCATGCCCCGCATCGCCCTCATCCACGCACTGGCGCATTCGCCGCCCCCCATCAACGAGGCGATGGCGCGGCTGTGGCCGCAGGCCGAGTGCATGAACCTGCTGGACGACAGCCTGTCGGCCGACCTGGCCCGAAGCGGCGCGCTGGACGAGGCCATGACACAGCGCTTCATCACGCTGGCCGACTACGCCTTCGCTTGTGGCGCGGAAGCCATCCTCTTCACCTGTTCGGCTTTCGGCCCGTGCATCGATGCCGTGAAGCGCCGCCATGCCCGGCATCCGGTGCTCAAGCCCAACGAGGCCATGGTCGACGAAGCCGTGGCGCTGGCCACCCGGCTGGGCGCATGCGTCGGCCTGGTGGCCAGCTTCGGACCCACGCTGGACAGCATGCCGGGCGAGTTCCCCGCGGACAGGCAGCCGCTCACCGCTCTGGCGGCCGGGGCGATGCGGGCGCTGAATGCTGGCGACACCGCCAGCCACGACTTGCAGGTGGCCGATGCGGCCGGCACGCTGGCTGCCCGCGGCTGCGGCGTCATCGCGCTGGCGCAGTTCAGTCTGGCGCGGTGCGCTCCCGCAGTGGCTGCGCGCACCGGTCTGCCGGTTGTCACCACCGTCGACTCGGCGGTGCGCCGGCTGCAGGCTGCACTGGGCTACAGCCTGGGCTGAAACACCGCGGCGCCGGTTCGTCGTCGAGGCGGCGCGCAATGATGTCTATTTCTGTCTATCGCTGCCCGTCGCTGCCCGTCGATGCCACTCGCTGCCCGTCGATGCCACTCGATGCCAGTCAATGCCAATTGCTGCCTGTTGATGCGGCCGGGCCGTCAGGCGGTGACGCGGTGGCGCGATGAGGCGCTGATACACTGTTCGCGGTCAGGAGAGAGCTTCCCCGTGAAGCCGCCGAAGGCGCAGAGCCCGGCCCGTGGTGCATCCAAGGGTGGCTCAAACGCTCAGGCAAAAGGACTGGCTTTCATACCTCACTGGAGAGAGGCCACCGCCGGCAACGGCGTTGTGGTCCACCGAAGGGGCAAGGCCTGTTGGTCGGCGCGTGCAGCGCGCCGGTGCAGCAGCGCCGAATCTCTCAGGTAAAGCGGACAGCGAGGGCCCCGCAACACCACCGCCGTGGTGTTGTCGTCGTTGCCCTTGCCGAGGTACCGTGATGTCCGCCACTTCTATTTCCGACGGTTCAACGTCGCCCGCCCAGCAGGCCCCGTTGCAGCAGACACCCTTGTTGCAGACCCCACTGCACGACCTGCACACCCTCCTGGGTGCGCGCATGGTGCCCTTTGCCGGCTATGCCATGCCGGTGCAGTACCCGAGCGGATTGATGGCCGAACACAGGCAGTGCCGCGAGTCGGCGGCGCTATTCGACGTCTCGCACATGGGCCAGCTGCGGCTGGTGGGCGCCGATGCCGCCGCGGCGCTGGAGACCCTGGTGCCGGTGGACGTCATCGACCTGGGCGACGGCAAGCAGCGCTACGCCTTTTTCACCCACCCCGGCGGCGGGCTGCTCGACGACCTGATGATCGTCAAACCCACCGCCGCCGACCGCGACAACGGCTTTGGCGATCTCTTCCTGGTCGTCAACGCCGGCTGCAAGGACGCCGACCTCGCCCATCTGCGCCACCACATCGGCGGCCGCTGCCAGGTGGTGCCGATGCCCGAGCGCGCGCTGCTGGCGCTGCAGGGCCCAAAGGCGGTGGATGCACTGGCACGGTTGAATCCGGCCGTGGCGTCGATGGTGTTCATGACCGGCGCTGTTTATCCGCTGGCCCTGGCCGATGGCGCCGTCGACTGTTTTGTCACGCGCTCGGGTTACACCGGGGAAGACGGCTTCGAGATCTCGGTGCCCGCCAGCGCCGCGACGGCGCTGGCACAGGCGCTGCTGGCACAACCCGAGGTGCGGCCCGCCGGCCTGGGCGCACGTGACACGCTGCGCCTGGAGGCCGGCCTGTGCCTGTACGGGCACGACATCGACACCAGCACCAGCCCGGTCGAAGCCGGCCTGACCTGGGCGATGCAGAAGGTGCGCCGCCCGGGTGGCGCCAGGGCCGGCGGTTACCCCGGCGCCGCCGTCATCGAAGCGCAGCTGAGCGGTGGCGCGCCGCGCAAACGCGTCGGCCTCGTGGGCCTGGAGCGCGTGCCGGTGCGCGAAGGCGCGGCCATTGTCGACGCCCAGGGCCAGGCCCTGGGCACCGTGACGAGCGGCACGCTGGCTCCCACCGTGAACCAGTGCGTGGCCATGGCCTACTTGCCCACCCCTCACGCCCAGCCCGGCCAGGAGGTCTGCGCCGAAGTGCGCGGCAAACGGGTGCCCATGCGCGTGGTGCCCATGCCCTTCAACCCCCACCGCTACAAGCGCTGAGCTTCCAAGCAGGCGGCGCAGCGACACCCACAGCCAAACCCAGCCGAACCCAGCCGAACCAGACCAGGCCCGGCCCGGACACCGATGCACTGTCGATGTCCAAAGCGCCGAACCCTTTCTTCACCACGTTCACCGCCTTCATCACCCAGGAGCCCAAGATGACCACGAAGTACACGCCCGACCACGAGTGGATCAGTATCGAAGACCACGAAGCCGCCGTGGTCGGCATCACGCACCACGCCCAGGACGCGCTGGGTGACGTGGTCTTTGTCGACCTGCCCGAGGTGGGCCGCACCTACAGCCAGGGTGAAGTGGCCGGCGTCGTCGAATCGGTGAAGGCCGCTGCCGACCTCTACATGCCGGTGACGGGCGAGGTGGTGGAAGTCAACGAAGCCTTGCGCGCCGACCCTGCACTGGCCAACTCCGACCCGCTGGGCAACGGCTGGTTCTTCAAGGTGCACATCACCAAGATGGAAGAGTTCGACCAGCTGATGGACCCTCCCGCCTACGACAAGCTGCTGAAGTCGCTGTAGTGCCTGTCTCACTCTCCCTGTCAGGCACAGGCCCCGTGCTTTTCTCGCTCGGCCTGGCGGAGAGGCCCAATGCTTTTCTCCCTCTCGCTGTCAGGCACAGGCCCAGTGCTTTCCTCCCTCTCGCTGCCAGGCAGAGGCCCCGTGCTTTCCCCCCTCTCCCTGCCAGGCACAGGCCCAGTGCATTTCTCCCGCGCCCTGGCTGGGAGTGGGTTGGGGTGAGGGTCGAATCGGGCCCGCCCCTCCGTCTTGTGTCTGCCGACTGTTCACCCCCCACCCCTGCCCTCTCCCCTCAAGGCAGAGGGAGTCAACCCAGCTTGAAACCACCATGTTGATGTCTGCCCTGAAGCCC
>JBBQMM010000027.1:0-17828 GCA_038328935.1 Burkholderiales bacterium | reverse complement strand
CTGTGGCGGCGCCTGGCCGGGGCCGCGGGTGGCGCCGCGCAGCCCTGTCCGGGCCTGGCGATGCCCCAGAACATGCGCCCGGCACACTTGCGCACGGCCGGGCCCACGGCAGACATGCGCACGGCCTTGCGCGTGGGCGTGGCGACCTGGTTCGGCATGCTGGTGGGTCTGCTGGCCAAGGTGGTGCTGGGTTGCATGATGGTGGGCGTGTTCGTGGTCGCGCTGGTGGTGTAGCGGTATGCCGGCGCATCCACGGCCGCGGGCCCTGCCTTCAGAATGCGGACCATGGTGCTTGATCGGGAGTTGATGCAACGGTGCGTGAGTACAAAGGGGCGTGGCTGGCTGGGCGCAGCCTGCATCGCGGTCATCGGCGCCAGTGCGGCGCCTGAACTGCAGGCCCAGGCCGCGGCCCGGACCTCAGCCAAGCCGGTTTACGACTTCGCCTTCGAGCGCGAATTGTTCAAGACGCGGTTCGAGCAGGAAGTGAAGTTCCGCGCTGCCGCCATTCACGTGGCCTGGGGCGCCGAGGCCTTGTGTCAGTCCACCGCGCAAGTCGAGCCTTTCGTGCTGCTGTCGGTGCATGCGCTGAAAAAGCGCATGGCCGAGCCCGAGCTGCGGCTGTTCCGTGAAGTCACGGGCATGGACGAGCACTGGCGCGTCGTCTGGGCCGACGAAGGCGCACCCGATGATCTGAAGATCGGCGATGTCGTCACTGCCGTCAACGGTCGCAGGCTGCCCGAGGGTGGCGCGCGCTTCGAGATGAGCGCGCTGTTCAAGGGCGGCTCGATGGTCAGCAACGACGACCAGGGCTTCTGGGACGTGATGCTGCAGGCGCGCGCGGAGGCGGCCGGCAAGCAGGTGATGACGCTGACTCTGGCCGACGGCCGCAAGACCGAGGTCGAAACCCAGACCGGCTGCGCCGGCAGCGTGACGGCGAGTTCATTTGACACCGACCCCGACATCTTCTGGCGCCAAGGCAACCGCCGCGCCAAGATTCCGGCCAACGCGATGCTGGAGGCGCGCTCGCGCGACGAGTTGCGCTGGTTGGCCGCCTTCGGCACCTTTTTCCAGGCCAGCCAAAGCGCGATCGCGGCGGTGCAGAAGTCCGAGGGCTTGAGCACCGGCTTCCTGGTGGGCAAGATCCTGGCCGTGGCGGTGCCGGGTGCGGGCATGCTGCTGTCGGCGGCCGAGGCGCAGGCCGAGCGCGCGATTGCCGTGGACAGCATTGTCGGCAGTGCCGATCTCTTCGCCAACGAGGTGGTGGCGGCGCTGGGCGGCGACGTCGGCGCGGGCCTGCGCCTGAGCGAGCGCATGCTCGCCCTGGGCATGAAGGCCGATGCGGTGCTGATGGACGACTTCAGGCGCTCCAGTGCCGCTGAACATGTGCGCCGCATCAAGGCGCTGCAGGCCGCGCAGGCCGAGCGCGAAAAGTCAGACGCCAAGGCCCAGGAAAAGGCGCAGGAGGAGGCGCAGAAGCAACCGCTGAAGATACCGCCGCCGCTGTTCAGCCGCTGACGGCAGCCGCTGAAAGAATCGACACGGCAGCCGCTGACGGCAGCCGCTGACGACAACCGCTGACGACAGCCGCTGACGAGATCAGCCGACGACGGCGGCTGACGACAGCCGAAGCCTCGTCAGGCGCCCACCAGCAAACCCAGCATTTCGTGCATGGCCAGGTAGTTTTCTTCGAAGCCGCGCAAGCTGGGCAGCCAGTCGTTGGGTTTCCAGGGCCCGAGCTTCGGTCGCGCCACGGGCGCGGCGACGAGGGTGATGCGCGGCTTCACTTCCGATCGGGCAATGGCTTGCTCGAAATTGCGCATCGAGCGCGGCATGTGGTACGCGTGGGTGACGAGCACGATGCGCTCGATGCCCTGGGCCTGCAGCAGGGCCACGCTGCGCAGCGCGTTTTCATGGGTGTCTCGCGACTGCACCTCTTGCCATCGCAAGGGCTGCCTGAACTCGCGCTCGGCAATCTGCCCGGCCAGTTCGGCCTCGCTGCGACCCGACACTTCCGTGCGGCCGATGCCGCCGCTGAAGGCCATGGGCAGGCCGGTTTCGCGGCTCAGCCAGACACCGTAGCGCAGCCGCTCGACCGAACGCGCATTCAGCGTCGTGGTGCCGTATTCGGGTGCCGAAAACTGGCGACCTCCGCCGAGTATCACGATGGCGGCCCTGGGCTGACGCTTGAGCTCGCTGACGGCGGCCTCGGTCAAGGCCGGCGCAGGCTTGAGCACGCCCAGGGTCAGCGCGCGGCTGAGCGCGGTGGTGCAACTCAGCCACATGGCGGCCACGCCGGCCAGCACCATCAGCCAACCCAGCCACTGGCGACTGAACAGCATGCGGGTGCCCAGCAGCACCAGCACCAGCATCGGCACCGGCGGCAGCAGCAGAGTGGCGACCACGGGCTTCCAGTGTGCAAGGCCGACGTTCAGCAACAACTCGTTCATGTCTATGGCGTGCGGCGTCGCAAGTGAGGGCGGGGGCTGCCCAACCCGTCAGTGTAAGGACAGCTGTCGACGCGGGCCCGGCTGTCCTGGCCGGATTCGCAAGTCATCAGTTCAGCTGCGGTGACGCAGCGGGGAACATCGATTCCAGGCTGCGGTTGAGCAGTTGCCGGTGGCTGCGTTGTCGCGCCTGCTCGCCTGTCAGGGCGGCAAAGACCGGTGCCCTGAGCGCCCACAACTCGATCGGCTCTTCAGCCCTTCGTACGCGCGCTTGCAGCTCGCCATGGCCATCGAGCCCATCGACGACATACAGGAAGCTGAGTTTCAGGGCCACGAAAGCGCGGCGTGCAGCGATGCGCGCCAGGCGGTCGGCGGGCATGCCACCAGCGGGGCGGTCGATGGCCTCGCCCTGCTCGGCGTCGCACTCGCTGTCGGGGGCCCAGGCACTGGGCGCATGGTGGGCGCCGTCGCGTTGCAGGGTGCCGGCAATGGCAACGGGCATGGTGGGCGCGGTGGTCTGGGGCGTCATCGGATGTGGCTGGATGCTGTTGATCGGTTGCGGAAGGGGCTGTGGCGGGTGTGGCGTGGCGTGGCGAGCGACAGCCTGCGGGGCCGTTCAGGACGGTGAAAACTGGGTCCGTGGTGCGCGCGTGGGGAAGTGCCGGTTCAGCTTGGCCAGACGCTCCTCGGCCTGGGTTTGTGACAGTGCCACGCCCAGTGTGCTGAAGACTTCGGAGCGCAGGTGCCACAGGTCGCGCAGCGAATGCGCGCTTTCGATGCGCTCGCGCAGGGCCTGGACTTCAAGGCTGGCGACATCGGTCAGCGTGGCCAGGAACTCGGCGCGCACCAGTGGCAGACGGTTCAGCGGCGGTGCGGCATCCTGTGGCGCTGGCGCCAGCAGCCAGAAGATCACCCGTTGCCACAACGATTCAGGCGCGTGGCGCAACGAGGGCGGTCGCACCTCGACGCGAAAGGCGCTGGGGGCGGAAAGGGTGGAGCTGCGGCCCCAGCGGTGAAAGCGTGAAAGCGATCTCATGATGAGGTGATATCGGACACACTTGTTGCAAGTTGAGACTGCATGTTGCAGTCTTGCGCGGAACGAAAACCCTCGATCAAGCCCGCAGACACGGTGCACTTTGAATTGGAAGGCTCGCCGGATGGCACTTGGGCGGCCGTTGGGAGGGTTTCACTTGGTGGGGGAGGGAGGCGGCCGTGGCGGGCGCGGTGGCGGGGGGAGATTTACCCTCACCCCTGCCCTCTCCCTGGGAGGGAGAGGGAGAGGTACCCGGAGGGCGGGGCGCTCACCCCCTCGGGGAGTTTCCGTTCGAGAGGTCCTGGCGTTCGTCGGCGCTACGCGTGCGGCGCCACAGGGCAGGGCTGCTCAGGCCGATGCGAACCAGCCGGCAAGGAGAGCGACAGGCTTGGCTTGGCGCTGCGGTGCGGCGCATGTGGGGGCGGCAGGCCACGGCCTGCGCGCGGCAGCACCGGATCATGTGGCGGACCGCTGTTGGACCACACGGCGGATCACACGGCGGATCACACGGCGGACCACACGGCGGACCACACGGCGGACCACACGGCGGATCAGACGGCGAATCAGACGGCGGATCACACGGCGAAAAAGCCGTGGCCCAAACGGTCGATCAAGAACCGGGTCAAACAGCGCCGTAGCGCAGTTTTCGGTCCGAGGTGTAGGCCCACCAGGGCTGAGGTGCAGCGCCGCGCATGAAATCAACGGCGGCCATGAAGGTGTCGAGCACGCACGGGTCCTGGCGGGTGCCACGCAGCGTGCACAGCTCGCGATAGAGGACAAAGGCGTCCTTCCCGGCGAGTTCGCGCGGGTGTGCGACGCCGAGGTCGCGAAGGTCCATGGCCAGGCTGGGGCCGATGTTGGGCAACTGCTCCAGCCGCTCGCACTCGGCCGCGTGGGCGGCCTTGCGCGGAGGCGGCGCCTTCGGTGGCCGGCTGCCGCTCAGCAGCGCACCGCCGGCCGCCGTGGCCACCGCCTGCGCGGTGGCGCCGGGCCGCAACAATGCTGCGTGTGACTTCTTGGCTGCTGACATCAGGGTGGGTTACATCAAAAAGCTGCTTCGAATCAGGCCGACGGCAATGCCTTCGAGTTCAAAGTCTGCCGAATCGGCGGGCACCTGTATAGCCCGGAAGTCGGGGTTCGCAGGTAACAGTTCAACGCCTTCAGGGGTCCGGTGCAAGCGTTTCACGGTGACCTCGTCGCCCAGACGGGCGACGACGATCTGGCCATTCCTGGCGTCCTTGGCCTTTTGCACGGCCAGCAAGTCGCCGTCCAGGATGCCGGCGTCGCGCATGCTCATGCCTTTGACCTTGAGCAGGTAGTCGGGCCGGCGCTGGAACATCGAGGCCTCGACGGTGTAGGTCTGCTCCACGTGCTCTTGCGCCAGCATCGGGCTGCCTGCGGCCACGCGCCCCACCAGGGGCAGGTGCAGCTGCCCCAGGCCCGCCATCGGCAGCATCGGCATCATTGGCTGCTTGTTGTACGGCGCCATGCGCGCCTCGTTCAGCGCCCGCAAGGTGTCTGACTTCAGACGGATGCCGCGCGACGTGCCGCCCAGCAGTTCAATGGCGCCTTTGCGCGCCAGTGCCTGCAGGTGTTCTTCAGCGGCATTGGCCGACTTGAAACCCAGTTCTGCTGCAATTTCGGCGCGTGTGGGTGGCGCACCGGTGCGTTCGATGGCTCTCTGCACCAGGTCCAGAATCTGCTGCTGGCGCGGAGTGAGCTTGGGGTTGTCGGTCATGGTGAGCGGCTTTCATGCTGCAAGACGGCATCGGCAGGGGCTGTCAATGCATCCAGGCCTGTATTTTCATCCAGAAAGGGCTCGTATGCCAAGTGCTCGGTCGTTGGTCGTGGTGATAGGCACGGGCGGCACCATCGCAGGCACCGCCCCCGACCCGCGGGCCCATGTGGGCTACAAGGCCGGCGCGCTGGCGGCCCAGGAGTTGATCGCCAGCGTGCCATCGTTGCAGGGGCAGGCGCTGGAAGCGGAGTCGCTGGCGCAGCTGGACAGTGGCGACATGGACCATGCAACCTGGGTGCGTCTGGCGCTGGCGGTGCAGCGCCACCTGGCGCGACGTGAAGTTGCGGCTGTGGTCATCACGCACGGCACCGACACGCTGGAGGAGACGGCCCTGTTCTTGCATCTGACGGTGAGTGCTGGCAAGCCGGTGGTGTTGACGGCTGCCATGCGCCCTGCCACCGCGGCGTCACCCGACGGGCCGCAGAACCTGGTCGACGCCGTCACCGTGGCGCGCCTGAAGGCCGCACGGGGTGTCGTCGCGGTGCTCGGCGGGCAGGTGTTTGCGGGCAGCGAACTGCGCAAGGTGCATGGCTACCGGGTGGATGCCTTCACGGGCGGCGACGCGCCGCCGCTGGCGCTGCTGCAGAACGGGCAGCTGCGCGCCTTCAGACCCTGGCCTGATGCAGTGCCGGTGCATGCCGCAGCGCTGACCAGCGACCCGGCCGGCTGGCCCGTGGTCGACATCGTGACGAGCCATGCCGGGGCGCGGGCGCAGACGCTGGACGCGCTGGTGGCCGCTGGGGCCCGGGGCATCATCATCGCGGGCACCGGCAACGGCTCGGTGCATGCCGAATTGCTGGCCGCCGCGCTGCGCGCGCAGCAGCGCGGTGTCGTCGTGCGCCGTGCTTCGCGCTGTTTGCTGGGCGGCGTGGTGGAAGGGTCGCTCTCGCCGCTTGCGAATGCAGGCGCGCTGACACCCGCGCAGGCGCGCTTGCAACTGATGCTGGAGTTGCTGACCGAGGCCACCCACGCGGCGCCCGGACCTTGATCTCAGGCCCCGGCCTGCAGCGCTTCGAGCTCACTCTGCGCCTGCAGCCAACGCTCTTCCAGCTGGGTCACCTCGGCGGCGATGTGGTTCAGGCGGCGGCCGGTGTCGGCGATCTCGCCCGCGGGTCGCTTGCCAGCGGTGAGCTTGCCTTCCAGGTCGGCGCGCTCGGCGGCCAGTTGCTCCATGCGCTTGTCGATTTGCTGCAACTCCACGCGCAGGGGGCGCGTCAGATTGGCCAACTGCGAGCGCGTCTGGGCGGCCTGCTTGCGGTCGTCGCGGCCAGCGCCGGCAGGCTTGTTGGGCGAGGGCTTGGCGCTGGTGGCTGAAGGCTTGGCGCCGGTGGGTGCCGCTGACCGGGGCAGCTCCAAAGTCTCTACCACGGCCGGTTTGGGTGGGTCGGGCAACGGCTGGCCCTTCGCCGCGGCGCGGCTCACGTCCAGCAGCCACTTCTGGTAGTCGTCCAGATCGCCGTCGAAGGGCTGTACCTGGCCACGGGCGACCAGCCAGAACTCGTCGCACACCTCGCGCAGCAAGGCGCGGTCGTGGCTGACCAGCATCACCGTGCCTTCAAACTCGTTGAGCGCCATCGACAGCGCCTCGCGCGTGGTCAGGTCCAGGTGGTTGGTGGGCTCGTCCAGCAGCAGCAGGTTGGGGCGTTGCCACACCAGCATGGCCAGCACCAGGCGCGCCTTTTCACCGCCGCTCAAGCTGCCCACCGCCTGCTGCACCATCTCGCCACTGAACTTGAAGCGGCCCAGGAAGTCGCGCAGTTCCTGTTCGCGCCCGGCCGGGCCCACGTCGCGGGCCAGCCGCACCATGTGCATCAAGGGCCCGTCGTCCATGCTCAGCACGTCCAGTTCCTGCTGCGCAAAGTAGCCGATCACCAGGCCCTTGCCTTCCGTCATGCGGCCGGCCACGGGCTGCAAGGCCTTGGCGATGGTCTTCACCAGCGTCGACTTGCCCTGGCCGTTGGCGCCCAGGATGCCGATGCGCTGGCCGGCCAGCACGCTGCGGTTGATGTTCTCGACGATGGCGTTGGCGGGCCGACCAGCCCCCCCGGGGGGCGCGTCGCCGTGCCCGGCGACCGGGGGCGCGGGATAACCACAAGCCAGTCCGTCGAAAGACAGCATCGGGTTGGGCAGGCTCTGCGGCTCGCGGAATTCAAACTCGAAGTCGCTGGCGGTCAGTATGGGCGCCAGCCTTTCCATGCGCGCCAACGCCTTCACGCGGCTTTGCGCCTGCTTGGCCTTGCTGGCCTTGGCCTTGAAGCGGTCGATGAACTTTTGCAGGTGCGCGATGCGGTCCTGCTGCTTCGAGAAGGCTGCCGCGGCCAGCGTCATGCGCTCGGCGCGCATCTCTTCGAAGGCGCTGTAGTTGCCGCCATAGCGGGTCAGCGTCTGCTCGTCCAGATGCACGGTGACGCGCGTGATGGCGTCAAGAAACTCGCGGTCGTGGCTGATCACGATCATCAGCCCGTCAAAGCGCTTCAGCCAGGCCTCCAGCCACACCAGTGCATCGAGGTCCAGGTGGTTGGTGGGCTCGTCCAGCAGCAGCAGTTCTGCCGGGCACATCAGCGCGCGTGCCAGTTGCAGCCGCATGCGCCAGCCGCCGGAGAAGCTGTTCACGGGCGCGTCGAGCTGTTCGATCTTGAAGCCCAGGCCCAGCAACAGGGCCTGCGCGCGCGAACGGGCGTCGAAGGCGCCGGCTTCGTCCAGCGCCAGGTGCGCGTGCGCCATCGCGTTGCCGTCGCCGCTGGCTTCAGCGGCCACCAGTTCGGCCTGCGCGGCCTGCAACGGCAGGTCGCCCTGGAGCACGAATTCGGTGGCGCCGTCTTCGGTCTCGGGCATCTCTTGCGCCACCTCGCCGACGCGCCAGCGCGGCGGGATCTCGACGTCGCCGACATCGGACTGCAGCCGGTGCGTCAGCAATGCGAAGAGGCTGGACTTGCCGGCACCGTTGCGGCCGATGAGACCGACTTTTTCACTCGGCTGCAGCGTCACGTTGGCGCCTTGGAGCACGACCTTGGTGCCACGCCGCAGCGTGATGTTGCGCAGCGTGATCATGGGTGCACCAGCGACTGCAAGGCGGTCTTCTCGACCAGCAGCACCTGGTCGTCGGTTTCCTGCGTGGGCAGCCAGACCACCGGCAGGGTCGGGAACGCGGCCTCGAAGTGCTGCCGTTCATGGCCTATCTCGAGCACCAGCACGCCGTCCTCGTTCAGGTGATGGGCGGCGTTGGCGAGCAGCGGGCGTATGAAGTCCATGCCGTCGGCACCGCCGGCCAAGGCAAGCGCAGGTTCGGCGCGGTATTCAGGGGGCAGGGTGTCCATCGAGGCCTGGTTGACGTAAGGGGGGTTGCACAAGATGAGGTCGAAGCGCCGGGGCGTGCCGGCAGGGGTGTGCTCCAGCGCGGCCAGGCCGTCGCCTTGGGCCAGCGTGATGCGTGTTTGCAGGCCGTGCCGCGCCACGTTGCGTGCGGCCACGGCCAGCGCGTCGGCAGACAGGTCGGTGGCCACCACCTGCACCTCGGGCCAGGCCAAAGCGGCGAGCACGGCCAGGCTGCCGTTGCCGGTGCACAGGTCCAGCACATCGTGGGTGTGCGCGCCAAGCCATGCGTCGAGCGTGCCATCGGCCAGCGGCTCGGCAATCAGCGAGCGCGGCACGATGACCTGGTCGTTGACGAAGAAGGGCACGCCCTGCAGCCAGGCTTCGCCGGTCAGATAAGCGGCCGGGCGGCGGCTGCTGATGCGTTGCTGGACCAGGGTTTCGACTGCAAGGACTTCAGCCGCGCAAAGCACACGGCCGGCGTTTTCTTGCAGCGCATGCAAAGGCAGGCCCAGGCGCCACAGCACCAGCCAGGCGGCTTCGTCGAAAGCGTTGCTGGTGCCGTGACCGAAACACACGCCTGCGGCTTGCAGGCGCACTTGGGCCTGCTCCAGCATCTGCTGCAAGGTCATGGCAGGTAGGCGCGCAAGGTGCGCAGGTAGGTGTTCTTCAGCGGCTCGATGGCGGCCAGCTCCACCCATTCGTCCACCTTGTGCGCGCTGTCGTTGCGCACGCCGAACTCCATCACCTGCGGGCACACGGTGGCGAAGAAGCGCCCGTCGGAAGTGCCCCCCGTGGTGCTGAGCGTGGGCGTGCGGCCGAATTCGGCCTCGACAGCGGCCACCAACGCATCGCACAAGGTGCCGGGTGGCGTGAGGAAGGGCACGCCGCCCAGCGTCCAGTCGATGCGGTGTTTCAAGCCGTGGCGTTGCAGCATCTCGTGCACGCGCTGCTGCAGACCTTCGGGCGTGCTCTCGGTGCTGAAACGGAAGTTGAAATCCACCACCAGTTCACCCGGTATGACGTTGGTGACGCCGGTGCCGGCGTGGATGTTGCTGATCTGCCAGCTGGTGGGCAGGAAATAGGCATTGCCGTCGTCCCAGCGCGTGGCGGTCAGTTCTGCCAGCGCGGGCGCAAAGGCGAGGATCGGGTTCAGCGCCAGCTGCGGGTAGGCCACGTGGCCCTGCACGCCCAGCACCGTCAGGCGCGCCGACAGCGTGCCGCGGCGGCCGTTCTTCACCATGTCGCCCACGGCGTCGACCGACGTGGGCTCGCCCACGATGCAGGCATCGATGGTGGTGCCGCGCGCCTGCAGTTGCTGCAGTGCGTGCCGCGTGCCATGCAACGCAGGGCCTTCTTCGTCGCTGGTGAACAGCAGCGCCACGGTGCCGCTGTGGCTGGGCTGGCTGCGCACGAACTCGGCCGCTGCCACCGTCATCGCTGCCACGGCCGTCTTCATGTCGGCCGCGCCACGGCCGTGCAGCCGGCCCTCGCGGTAGGTGGGTACGAAGGGGTCGCTCTGCCAGTGCTCCAGCGGGCCCGGGGGCACCACGTCGGTGTGGCCGGCCAGCACCAGCGTGGGCCCGGGCTGCTCACCCCGGTGCCAGGCCCACAGGTTGTGCACCGGTTCGTGGCCGCTGCCGCCCCACAGCGATTCACAGGTGAAGCCGGCCGGTTCGAGCTGCGCCCGCAGCAGCGCTTCACAGCCGCCATCGGCCGGTGTGACCGAGCGGCAGGCGAGCAACGATTCCAGCAGGCGCAGCGTGGCCGTCACGGCTTGACGGCCCAGGGCGGCGCGCCGGCCGTGCGGTTGTCGTCGGGGCGCACGTCGATGGAGATTTCGGTGAACGTCGCCGCCTCGGGCTCTTCCTTCTTGGGTGCCACGCGTGACACCGGGGCCTGCTCGTTTTGCAGGCGCCACAGCAGGTTGGTGGGTGAGTCGGCATGCGCCAGGCCCTCATCGCGCGAGATGACGCCCTCGTTGATCAGCCGCGCCAGGTCCATCTCGAAAGTCTGCGAGCCTTCGGCCAGCGACTTCTCGACCGCTTCCTTGACCTCGCCCAGCTCGCCCTTCTCGATCAGGTCGGAGATCAGCTTGGTGTTCAGCAGCACCTCGACCGCCGGCACACGGCTGCCGTTGATCGAGCGCACCAGGCGCTGCGAGACCACGGCGCGCAGGCCCGCCGACAGGTCGGACAGCAGCGTGGGCCGCACCTCGGGCGCGTAAAACGACAGGATGCGCCCCATCGCGTGGTAGCTGTTGTTGGCGTGCATGGTGCTCAGCACCAGGTGGCCCGACAGCGCATACGACAGCGCCGCGCTCATTGTTTCGCGGTCGCGTATTTCACCGATCAGGATGCAGTCGGGCGCCTGGCGCAGCGCGTTCTTCAGCGCCACCTGCAGGTTCTGCGTGTCGCGGCCCACCTCGCGCTGGTTGACGATGCTCTTCTTGTTGTTGAACAGGAACTCGATCGGGTCTTCGATGGTCAGGATGTGCCCGCTCATCTGCTGGTTGCGCCATTCCAGCATCGACGCCAGCGTCGTGCTCTTGCCGGTGCCGGTAGCGCCCACGATCAGGATCAGGCCCCGCTTTTCGGTCACCAGCTGCGACAGCAGCGGGGGCACGCCCAGCGTGTCGAGTGAGGGTATGTCGAACGGAATGCAACGCAGCACCGCGGCGATGGAACCGCGCTGCTTGAAGGCCGACAGGCGAAAGCTGCCGACCTTGGGCAGGCCGATGCCGACGTTGAGCTCGCCGGTTTCTTCCAGCTCTTCCAGTTGCTGCGGCGCCAGCATCTCGGACAGCAGCTGGCGCGTCTGGTTGGTGCTCAGCACCTGGTCGGACAGCTGCATGATCTGACCATGGATCTTGATCAGGATCGGTGTATTGGCCGACATGTAAACGTCGGACGCGCGCTTCTCCGCCATCAGGCGCAGGATACGTTCCAGGTTGTTGGCCATCTCGTCGGCTCCCGGTCAGTGGCGGGCGGTGTTCAGGCGCGCAGCAACTCGTTGATGCTGGTCTTGGCCCGTGTCTGGGCGTCGACCTTCTTCACGATGACTGCGCAGTACAGGCTGTATTTGCCGTCGGCACTGGGCAAGTTGCCCGACACCACCACGCTGCCCGCGGGGATGCGGCCGTAGCTCACGGTGCCGGTGGCGCGGTCGTAGATCTTGGTGCTCTGGCCGATGTACACGCCCATGCTGATGACGGAGTTTTCTTCCACGATCACGCCTTCGACGACTTCGCTGCGCGCGCCGACGAAGCAGTTGTCTTCGATGATGGTGGGGTTGGCCTGCAGCGGCTCGAGCACGCCCCCGATGCCCACGCCGCCGCTGAGGTGCACGTTCTTGCCGATCTGCGCGCAGCTGCCCACGGTGGCCCAGGTGTCGACCATGGTGTTCTCATCGACATAGGCGCCGATGTTCACGTAGCTGGGCATCAGCACCACGCCCTTGGCGATGTAGCTGCCGCGGCGAGCCACCGCGGGCGGCACCACGCGCACGCCGCTGGCGCGCATCTCCGCTTCGTCCAGGTGCGAGAACTTGGGCTTCACCTTGTCGAAGAAGCCCAGGTCACCGGCGCGCATGACGTGGTTGTCAGTCAGGCGGAAGCTCAGCAACACCGCCTTTTTCACCCACTGGTTGACGTGCCAGTCGCCCACGCCGCGCTTTTCGGCGACGCGGATGCGGCCGGCATTCAAGTCGCCGATCACGGATTCAACAGCCGCCAGCACGTCGGGGGCGTTCAGCGCCGTGATCTCGGCGCGGCTCTCCCAGGCCAGGTTGATCAGAGTCTCGTGGGTGGCTTGGTGGGTGGCAGTCGTCATGTCGGAGGTCCGGTTCGGGGTCGGTGGGGGTCAGGCCAGTGGAGCGCGGTTTCAGGCCGGCTGGCGGTCTTGCACGGCAGACGCAACATGTGCGGTGTGCGCTGCATAGGCGGCAATGCGCTGTGCGGCTTCCAGGCATTCGTCCACGGGGGCGACCAGCGCCATGCGGATGCGGCCTGCGCCGGGGTTGGGTGGGTGGTGCTGCGCCACTTCCCGGGCCAGCAACCGCCCTGGCAGCACGTTGACATTGTATTGAGCGAGGAGGCCCTGCGCCCAGGCCACTTCGTCGTCGACCCCGGGTATGGCCGCCCACAGGTAGAACGCGGCATCGGGCAACTGCACGTCCAGCACCGGCTTGTCCAACGGGCTCAGCACCGGCATCACCTGCGCAAACTTCTGGCGGTAGAGCTCGCGGTTGGCCACCACATGCGCCTCGTCGGCCCAGGCGGCGGCGCTGGCGCGCTGCACCATCGGGCTCATCGCGCTGCCGTGGTAGGTGCGGTAGAGCAAGAAGTCCTTCAGCAGCGAAGCGTCGCCCGCCACGAAGCCCGAGCGCAGGCCCGGCACGTTGCTGCGCTTGCTGAGCGAGGTGAAGGCCACCAGCCGCCTGAAGTCGTGGCGGCCCAGCGCCTGCGCGGCTTGCAGGCTGCCCAGCGGCGCTTCGTTGCCGAAGTAGATCTCGGAATAGCACTCGTCGCTGGCGATCACGAAGCCGTGGCGGTCGCTCAACTCGAACAGCAGCCGCCACTCATCCAGCGGCATCACCGCCCCGGTGGGGTTGCCGGGCGAGCAGACGTACAGCAGCTGCGTGCGCGCCCAGGTGGCCTCGTCGACGGCCGCCCAGTCGGCGGCGAAGTTGCGCTGCGGCAGGCTGGGCACGAAGCAGGTCTGCGCACCGGCGAGCAGCGCCGCACCTTCGTAGATTTGATAAAAAGGATTGGGGCAGACCACGGTGGCGCCGGCACGGGTGGGGTCGATGACGGTCTGCGCAAACGCGAACAGCGCCTCGCGCGATCCGGTCACCGGCAACACCTGCGTGGCGGCGTTCAGCGCCACGCCGTAGCGGCGCTGCACCCAGCCGGCAATGGCCTCGCGCAGCACCGGCTCTCCTGCAGTGGCCGGGTAGCTGGACAGGCCCGGCAGCGCTTTCATCAAGGCTTCTTCGATGAGCACCGGCGTGGCGTGTTTGGGCTCACCGATGCCCAGGCTGATGGGCTTGTAGGCGGGGTTGGGCACGATGCCGGCGGTGAGCTCGCGCCAGCGTTCGAACGGATACGGGTGCAGCCGCTGCAGCAGGGGGTTCATGGCGCTGGATTATCCCTGCGGCCCCGCGAGTGTGCCGAACAACCGTGCCGAGCAAGCTTGCCTACAAGCGTGCCGACAAGCGTGCCGGGTACCCGGCCGCTGCCGGCAGTTCCCGGCCGCTGCGGCCAGCGCCTTACAAGGCCCCGCGACAACCCGCCACGCCGCAGCGGCAGCGCAGCCGTCCTTCGTGATGGGTCTCGCCGTAGTCGACGGTGATTTCTTCGCCGGGCTTGATGGCCTTCAGGGCGTAGAACTCCACCCGCCCCTGGCGGATGCAAAGCCGCGCATTGGGCCGGCAGCTGTGGTTGGTATAGCGCATGGGGTCGGCCGACTTGCTGAAGTCGATGGCTCGTCTGTCCGACAGCTCGACGATCATGATGCGCTCGCTGCGCGTGGCGCGGATGCGTGCGTCGGCCACGCTGATGCTCTCGCCGCGGATCTCGCCTATCTTCAGGCGTGGCGGGATGGCCTCGTCGGCAAAGGCGCCCTGGCCGTCGATGGCGCTGGCGCGCACGGCGACAGCGAACTTCTGGTACGCCGGGCGCGGCGCCGAGCCGGCCGCTGAAACTTCTGGCGGGTGTGCCATTCAGGCGCTGTCACCGGGCAGCGCCACCGCGGGTGCCGGCTTCCAGCCCTTCTTGCGCTGTTCCACGGTGACGAAGGTGCGAATGCCGCCGCGCACATACCAGTCGGCATGCAGGCGCACAAAGCGTGGCGCAATGGCCGCCACGATGTCGCTGACGATCTGGTTGCTGACTTTTTCATGGAACGCGCCTTCGTTGCGGAAGCTCCAGAAATACTGCTTCAGGCTCTTGGTTTCCACGCACAGTCTGTCGGCCACGATGTCGATCTTGAAATGGGCAAAGTCAGGCTGGCCGGTCAGCGGGCACAGGCACGTGAACTCGGGTACGTCGAAGCGGATCACATAGTCGCGCTCGGGCGCCGGGTTCGCAAAGACCTGCAATTCTCGGCTGGGTGCGCTGGGCGCCATGGCGGGTGGCTGGCGCTCGTTCAGGGGTGCGGGTGTTTTTCTGGCCATGGCTGTTCGGTGCTTCAGTGACCGGTTCAAAAGGCGGGTTCAAAAGGCGGCTTCAAAAGCCGGGTTCAAAAGCGGTCGCGATGCTATCATCCGGCCCTTCTTGCACCCGCGGTACGGGTGCATTTTTTCATAAAAATCAAGCACTTACGAGAAGTGCGTGCGGGCGGCGTCGGTTGCGCGCCGCCGCTTCAAACCGCCGATGCGTCTTACCCAGATCAAGCTCTCGGGCTTCAAGTCCTTCGCCGAACCCACCACCTTCCAGTTGCCCGGGCAGCTGGTGGGCGTGGTGGGCCCCAACGGGTGCGGCAAGAGCAACATCATCGACGCCGTGCGCTGGGTGCTGGGCGAGAGCAAGGCCAGTGAACTGCGTGGTGAGTCCATGCAGGACGTCATCTTCAACGGCAGCGGCCAGCGCAAGCCGGCCAACCGCGCCAGCGTGGAGCTGGTGTTCGACAACACGCTGGCCCGTGCCGGTGGGCAGTGGAATGCCTTTGCCGAAATCGCCGTCAAGCGCACGCTCACGCGCGACGGCACCAGCAGCTACTTCATCAACAACCAGCCGGTGCGCCGACGCGACGTGCAAGACGTGTTCCTGGGCACCGGTCTGGGCCCGCGCGCCTACGCCATCATCGGCCAGGGCACCATCAGCCGCATCATCGAAAGCCGGCCCGAAGAGCTGCGCCTGTTTCTGGAAGAGGCCGCTGGCGTCAGTAAGTACAAGGAACGCCGCCGGGAAACCGAAAACCGCCTGAAGGACACGCGCGAAAACCTGACCCGCGTCGACGACATCCTGCGCGAGCTGAACGGCAATCTGGACAAGCTGGAAAAGCAGGCCGAGGTGGCCGCCCAATACCGCAGCCTGCAGCAGCAGGGCACGCTGAAGCTGCACCAGTTGTGGTTCTTGAAGCACCGCGACGCGGCCAGCGAAGAGATGCGCGTGAAGGCGGCAGCCGCCGAGGCCACCAATGCGCTGGAAAGCCGCCTGGCGGAATTGCGGCTGGTGGAAGCGCAGATGGAACACGTGCGCCAGGCGCACTACGAAGCCAACGACGTGCTGCACGCCAAACAGGGCCTGCTGGGTGAAGCGGCGCTGCAGGTCAGCCGCCTGGAAGAACGCATCCGCTACGTGGTGGAAGGCCGTGCCCGTGCCGAGTCCCGCCTGGCCGACCTGAAGCTGCAGAACAGCCAGTGGGCCGAGCGCCAGCAAGGCGCCAGCGCCGAGCTCGAAGACATCTCCGGCCAGATGGCGGGCGCCGATGAACAGGCTGAAGTGCTGCACGCGCAGGCCGAAGAGCAGGCCAGCCAGCTGCCGGCGCTGGAAGACGCGGTGCGCAGTGCGCAAGGCACCAGCAACCAGCAGCGCAACGCCGTGGCGCAGGTGCAGCAGCAGATACAGGTGCTGGCCGCCGACAGCCGCAGCGTGGACGAGCAGAGCCGTGCGCTGCAGCTGCGCCAGGAGCGGCTGGCCGCTGAGCACAAGGGCCTGCAACTGCCCGACATGGCCCGCTTGCAGACGCTGAAACTGCAGGACGGCGCGGCCACGCAGAACTTCGAGGTGGCCGAGGCGCGTTTGCACGAATTGCAGGATCAGGTGCCCGCGCTGGACGAGCAGCGCCGCGCGGCGCAGCAGGCCGTCAACCGCGAAGGCGGCAAGCTGGCCGACATCGGCGCCCGCCTGGAAGCGCTGCGCGCGCTGCAGGAAAAAGTGCAGACCGAGGGCAAGCTCAAGCCCTGGCTGGACAAACACGGGCTGGGCGGGTTGCAGGGCTTGTGGACGCAGCTGCACATCGAGCCGGGTTGGGAGCCGGCGCTGGAAGCGGCACTGCGTGAGCGCATCCATGCTCTATCGGTGGGGCGGCTCGACACCGTGCGCGCATTTGCCGGCGACGCGCCGCCGGCCAGGCTGGCCTTCTATGCGCTGCAGGGTGTTGCTTCGGCACTGGCGCCACATGCGGGCCACGGCCTGCCCCGGCTGGCCGAGCTGCTGCGGCTGGCGAACGCGGACCAGTCCCACCTGAAGTCGCTGCTGACGGACTGGCTGGAAGGGGTGTACACGGCCGCCAGCATCGACGACGCGCTGGCGCAGCGCAGCCAGCTGGCCCACGGTGAAGTCATCATGACGCGCCAGGGCCACGCGGTGTCGCAGCACGCGGTGGCGTTCTACGCGCCTGACAGCGAACAGGCCGGCATGCTGGCGCGCGCGCAGGAAATCGAGAACCTCGACCGCCAGCAGCGCGCGCAGGCGCTTATCAGCGATGAAGCCAGGAGCGCCTCGGTGCGGCTGGAAGCGGCCTACACCGACGCCTCGCAACGCTTGCTGGTGGCGCGGCGCGAAGCGGCTGAAGCCCAGACGCGCGCCCACGCGCTGCAGGTGGAGCTGTTGCGCCTGGCGCAGCAGGCCGATGCGGCCACCAGCCGGCGCACCCAGCTGAGCGACGAGCTGGGCGAGCTGGAAGCGCAGCTGCAGGCGCTGGAAGAGCGCCGCGCCATTGGCGAGGCGCGTTTCGAAGAACTGGACATCGAGCTGGGTACCACGCAGGAACGCCACGCCGAGCTGGACGATGCGGTGATCGCCGCCGAACGCAAGCTCACCGACGCGCGCGAGCAGCAGCGCACGCTTGAACGCCAGGCCCAGGAAGCGCGCTTCCAGTCGCGTGCATTGCAGGCGCGCCAGGCCGAACTGCAACGCAGCATCGAAACGGCAGCCAGCCAGGTGGCGTCCAACGTGCAGGCCGGTGAACAGCTGCTGCTGGAACTGGGCAGCTTCGACGATGCGGCCGCGCTGTCCGGCCTGCAGGCCGCGCTGGCTTTCAAGCTCGAGCGCGAGCAGGCCCTGGGCCTGGCGCGCAGCAGCTATGACGACCTGAGCGCACAGCTCAAGCGCGCCGAAGAACAGAAGCTCGGCTTCGAACGCAGCCTGGAGCCGCTGCGTGAACAGATCACCAAGCTGCAGCTGGAACAACAAGCCGCGCAGCTGGGCGGTGCGCAATACCTGGAGCAGCTGCAAGCAGCGGAGGCCGACTTCGAGACGCTGTCGCAGGGCATCGAGGCCGACGCCGTGAAGCTC